>NZ_JAIXMK010000278.1:0-581 GCF_020328095.1 Streptomyces sichuanensis | reverse complement strand
GCGACGAATGGGGTTCGCACCACCTGTACTGGAACGAGCCCCGGGTCGTCGGGGGCACCCACCCGGTGCCGCTGGGGTCGAACAACTCAGGCCGTGGCGTGGGGGGTTCCATGGTGCACTTCGCGGGCTTCGCGCCGCGCCTGCACCCCTCCGACTTCCGCACGTACACCCTCGACGGCGTGGGCGTGGACTGGCCCCTGGAGTACGGGCAGCTGCGGCCGTTCTACGAACGGCTGGAGCGCGAGCTGCCGGTGGCCGGCCAGTTCTGGCCGTGGGGCGACCCGCATCCGCACCCCCATCCGCCGCACCCGGTGAGCGGCAACGGCGAGGTGATGCTCGCCGGCTGCGCGGCGCTCGGCATCGAGGCGCGCGTGGGCCCGGTCGCCATCGCCAACGGCCGCTTCGGCGACCGGCCGCACTGCATCTACCGCGGCTTCTGCCTCCAGGGCTGCAAGGTGAACGCCAAGGCGTCGCCGCTGATCACGCACGTGCCCGACGCGATCGCGCACGGCGCGGAGATCCGGGCCGACGCGATGGTCACCCGGGTGGAGACCGATCGTGCGGGCCGCCGGGTGACGGGC
>NZ_JAIXMK010000277.1:0-618 GCF_020328095.1 Streptomyces sichuanensis | reverse complement strand
CTGGTCATCGACGGGATCGTCGCCGGCGGAGGCCGGCCGGAGCTGCTGCTGCCCGCCCTGGCGCTGGTGACGGCCGGCCTCGTCGCGGGCGTCACCCCGCACCTGGTGCGGTACCTGCGCACCGAACTGGACCGCAGGGTCGGGCTGTACGCGCAGGACCGGTTGTTCCGGGCCGTGGACGGATTCGTGGGGCTGGGGCGGTTCGAGAACCCCCGTTTCCTGGACCGGCTGCGGCTGGCCCAGCAGACGGACGTCGCCTCACCGCCCGCCGCCCAGGCCGTCGACGGCCTGCTGGGCATCCTGCGCTCCGCCTTCACCATCGCCGGGTTCGTCGGCTCCCTGTTCCTGATCAGCCCGCTGATGACCGCGCTGGTGCTGGTGGCCGGCGCCCCCACGCTCGCCGCCGAGATCGCGCTCTCGCGGCGGCGGGCGCGCACCGTCTGGGACATCGGGCCGGCCGAACGGCGGGAGTTCTTCTACCAGGGCCTGCTCACGAGCGTGGAGGCGGCCAAGGAGATCCGGCTGTTCGGCACCGGCGCCTTCCTGCGGGGGCGGATGCTGGCCGACCGGCGCACGGCCAACAGCGCGCGCCGGGCGCTGGACCTGCGCGAGGTCCGG
>NZ_JAIXMK010000276.1:0-682 GCF_020328095.1 Streptomyces sichuanensis | reverse complement strand
GGAGGCCCGTGCCGCCGGGGAGAGGGGGCTGGGCTGGACGTACGGGCCGTCCGACACGGGTACGGCCGTCACCGGCCTGCTCTCCGGCCATGTCGTCGGGCGCGACGCGATGGACGTGGCGGGCGCGAACGAGGCGATGGGCCGCGCGGTGCGCAACGCCGGCCGGCCGGGGCTGGTGGCCGGTGCGCTGTCGGCCGTGGACATCGCACTGTGGGACCTCAAGGCGCGGTTGCTGCACGTGCCGCTGGTGCGTCTGATCGGGGCGGTGGCCGAGACGGTGCCGTTGTACGGCTCGGGCGGTTTCACGACGTACCACGACACGCATCTGGCGGCCCAGCTCACCAGCTGGGTGCACGGGCACGGCATCGAACGCGTCAAGATCAAGATCGGGGAGTCCTGGGGCCGGGCCGTGCCCCGTGACCTCGCCCGGGTACGGCACACGCGGCAGACCATCGGCCCGGACACCGCCCTGTACGTGGACGCCAACGGCGCCTACACCCGCAAGCAGGCGGTGCGTGTCGGGCAGGCGCTGGCCGACATGGGCGTCGGCTGGTTCGAGGAGCCCGTCTCCTCCGACGACCTGGAGGGGCTGCGGCTGGTGCGCGACCTGTGCGCCTGTGACATCGCCGCCGGTGAGTACGGCTACGACCTCCCGTATTTCGCGCGGATGGCGCCCGTCGTG
>NZ_JAIXMK010000275.1:0-717 GCF_020328095.1 Streptomyces sichuanensis | reverse complement strand
GCTGGTCGTCGTGGAAGACCGGGATGTCCAGCGCCTCACGCAGCCGCGCCTCGATCTCGAAACACCGCGGAGCGGAGATGTCTTCGAGGTTGATGCCCGCAAAACCCGGCGCGATCGCCTTGACGATCTCCACGATCGCATCGGAGTCCTGGGTGTCCAGGCAGATCGGCCACGCATCGATCCCCGCGAACCGCTTGAACAGGGCCGCCTTGCCCTCCATCACCGGCAGCGCCGCCTTCGGCCCGATGTTGCCCAGACCCAGCACCGCGGAACCGTCGGTGACCACCGCAACACTGTTGCGCTTGATCGTCAGACGCCGCGCGTCCTCCGGGTTCTCCGCGATCGCCATGCACACACGCGCCACACCGGGCGTGTAGACCATGGACAGGTCGTCACGGTTGCGGATCGGGTGCTTGGACGCCATCTCGATCTTCCCACCGAGATGCATCAGGAACGTACGGTCCGAGACCTTCCCCAGCACCACGCCCTCGATACCGCGCAGCTTCTCCACGATCTCGTCGGCGTGCTCGGTCGAGGTCGTCGCCATCGTGACGTCGATCCGCAGCTTCTCGTGACCGGAAGCGGTCACGTCCAGGCCCGTCACCGAACCGCCGGAGGACTCCACGGCCGTGGTGAGCTGGCTGACGGCCGTCCCGCCCGCGGGGACCTCCAGTCGGACCGTCATCGAGTACGAGACGCTAGGCGCCGTTGCCATGG
>NZ_JAIXMK010000274.1:0-721 GCF_020328095.1 Streptomyces sichuanensis | reverse complement strand
CTCCGCCGGCGACGATCCCGTCGATGACCAGCTTCGTGGCCCACGCCGTGGCGACGGGCAGGGCGCCGGTGGCGAGGGCGGGCAGCGCGTACAGCGCCAGGGTGCCGGGCGCGGCCCGGGCGACCAGCCGTCCGGCGATCAGGGCCCGGCGCGGCGCGGAGGCCGTGGCGCCGTCGTCGTCCGCGTCCGCGTGCACGCCCCCGCTCATACCGGGGCGACGGCGGGCCGATCGACGTCGACCTGGTCCGCCATGACCAGCAGGCGGCCGTCGGTGGTCCGGTTCACCTTGAGCACCACCGGATAGGCCATCACCTTGAAGGCTTCGCCCATCACCCCGGACGCGTCCTCGGTCGTCACCCGGGCCACCGGGCGCAGGGCCTCGACCATGGCGGCCGTCTCGCCGGGCTCACCGATCACCGTGGCCAGCACGCGGCCGCGGCCGCCCGGGACGGAGCGGGCGTACTCCACGAACTTCGGCAGCTTCTCCTTGCAGGGGCCGCACGTGGTGGAGAAGAACGCGACCACCGTCTCGGTGTCGATCATCGTGTCGGTCACCGCCTCGCCGTCCACCGACGTCGCCGAGAACGCACCGACCTCCTCGCCGGTGGCGAGCGAGGGCGCATCGCCCTTGCGGGACAGCAGCTCGGTGTGTTCCCGGAGGCGCTTGATGACGCCGACGGTGAGCACGAGGTCCAGCGAGCACAGGAGTCCGACGAGGACG
>NZ_JAIXMK010000273.1:0-862 GCF_020328095.1 Streptomyces sichuanensis | reverse complement strand
CAGATCCTCGCCGTGGTGCGCGGGTCGGCTGTCAATCAGGACGGTGCGTCGAACGGTCTGACGGCGCCGAACGGTCCGTCGCAGCAGCGGGTGATCCGCCAGGCCCTGGCCTCCGCCGGCCTGTCGCCGGCCGACGTGGACGTGGTGGAGGCGCACGGTACGGGTACGAAGCTGGGAGACCCGATCGAGGCCCAGGCGCTCATCGCCACGTACGGCCAGGAGCGGCCCGAGGGCCGGCCGCTGTGGCTCGGCTCGCTGAAGTCCAACATCGGCCACACGCAGGCCGCCGCCGGTGTCGGTGGCGTCATCAAGATGGTCATGGCGATGCGCAACGGCCTGCTCCCGCAGACCCTGCACGTCGACGAGCCGAGCCCGCACGTCGACTGGTCGGCGGACACGGTGCGGTTGCTGACGGAGGCCACCGACTGGCCGCAGACGGACGATCTCCGCCGGGCCGGTATCTCCTCGTTCGGCATCAGCGGCACCAACGCGCACGTGATCGTCGAGCAGGCACCTGCCACGGCAGAGCTTCCCCCGTCCCCGCAGCCGGGTGCGGTGGTGCCGTGGGTGCTCTCGGCGAAGACCGACGCGGCGGTCCGGGCCCAGGCGGAGCGCCTGGTGTCCTTCATGGAAACCGAGGGTGTCGGGGACGCCGGAGGCGCCGGGGCGCAGCCGGCCGACATCGGCCTCTCGCTCGCCACCACGCGCTCGTCGCTGGAGCACCGGGCAGCCGTGGTGGGGGAGAGCCACGAGGAGCTGCTGACGGCGCTGCGCGCACTGGCCGCCGGCTCCCCGTCCCCCCGGGTCGTCGTGGGCGAGCCGGGCAACGCCGGCAAGGTCGGTTTCCTGTTCTCGGGTCAGG
>NZ_JAIXMK010000272.1:0-890 GCF_020328095.1 Streptomyces sichuanensis | reverse complement strand
GCGGAGTTGTCGCGTGCGGTCGAGCAGGCCGTGATGATGGAGAAGGAGCTTTTGGTCGATCCTGAGTATTTCGCGGCGGTGGCGCGGCAGGTTCCGGCGTTCGTGGCGGTGGATGTTCAGGTCAAGCGTGGTCGTGGTGGTAATGAGCTGGTTCGGCATCGTTTTGATGTGGTGTTGCGGACGGCTCCGTCGGGTGCGCGTGATGTGACGGATGTGGCGGTTCTGCGTTTCGGCGTGGATGTGCTGGGTCTGGAGGATCTGGAGCGCCGGCTTGTGGCGGGTATGGATCTGCCGGTTCGTGTGTCGGGGATTCCGGATGCGCGGGTGGCGGGTGAGCTGGCTGCGGTTCAGGTGCTGGCGGAGGGCCGGCCGGTGGCTGATGCGTTGGCGGCGCTGGATTCGGCTGGTGAGTCGGGTGTGGATCCTGAGGTGTTGTTCGCGTTGGCCGGGCGGTGTGGTCTGGGGGTGCGGGTGACGTATTCCTCGGGTGCTGCGGGTCGGTTGGATGCGGTGTTCGGGGTGGATGAGGAGGCGTTGGCGGGTGTGTATGTGCCGGCGGGGCGGTTGGAGCCTTCGGCGCATGTGAACAATCCGCTGGGTTCGCGGCAGTTGGGTGCGTTGGTGAGTGCTCTTCGGGTGTTTGCCGAGGAGCGGTTGCCGGAGTACATGGTGCCGGCGGCGTTTGTGCCGTTGGATGTGCTGCCGATGACGGTGAACGGGAAGCTGGACCGGCGTGCTTTGCCGGCGCCTGATTTCTCGGGAGCGTCGACTTCCAGGGCGCCTCGTGATGAGCGGGAGGCGTTGTTGTGTGCGGTGATGGCTGAGGTTCTGGCGTTGCCGTCGGTGGGTGTCGATGACAACTTCTTCGACCTCGGCGGCGACAGCATCAT
>NZ_JAIXMK010000271.1:0-933 GCF_020328095.1 Streptomyces sichuanensis | reverse complement strand
CATGATCCGTGACCGGGGGTTCCTGCTGGCCTGTTCGCGGATGGCCGGGGTCCCGCTGATCCCGCATCCCCTGCGGATCCCGACCGTGCAGATCAACTACTTCGAGGCCGACGGCCGGCGGGACATCGTCAAGTGGCACCACGACGGCATGGACTACGTCCTGACGATCCAGCTCAACGGCTACGAGGACTACGACGGCGGCCGCTTCTCCTACTTCCAGGGCCGGGCCGACGAGTTCACGGGCGCCCGCGCGGGCGACCCGCGGATCAAGGAGGCACCGTGCGGGGAGCGGGGGGCGACGCTGTTCCTGCACGGCAGCCGGATCTTCCACGCGGTCTCCCCGGTGACGCGGGGGCGGCGGGTGACGGTGGTGGTCTCCTTCTTCTGCCCGTACTTCGCCCGGCAGGACTCCAACACCTTCTGGCACCTGGCCGCGGACGACGGCATCGCGGCCACCGTGCCGAACTGGCTGCGGCTGAAGTGGCCGGTGCGCGACGCGGCGATGGACTTCAGCCTGCGCGCGGGCAGCCCCGTGATCACGTGGGAGGACCTGGCCGGCTGAAGCGGTTCACCCGGCGCCCCGGGGTGCGTGGCGGAGGTAGGCGAGGACCGCGCTCACCCGGCGGTGGAGCTGGGGCTCCTCGGCCAGTCCCAGTTTGGTGAAGGTCGCGTTGACGTGCTTCTCGATGGTGGACTCCGAGAGCACCAGGGCCCGGGCGATGGCCCGGTTCGTCTTGCCCTCGGCCATGTGCCGCAGCACGTCCAGCTCGCGGCGCGTCAGTGCGGCCAGCGGCGCGTCCGCGGCGCGGGTGTGGCTGCCCATGAGCACCTCGACGATGCGGGGGTCGACCACGGAGCGGCCCGCGGCGACCTCGCGCAGGGCGCGCAGCAGTTCGTCGAGTTCGCCGATGCGCTCCTTGAGCAGGTAGGCCA
>NZ_JAIXMK010000270.1:0-944 GCF_020328095.1 Streptomyces sichuanensis | reverse complement strand
CCGGGACCGGCCTAGGCGCCGGTCCCGTCCGCCGCCAGGGCGGCGACCGCCTCGATGTAGAGCTCCGCGACGGCCTCCAGCCGCTCGTCGTCGGCCCGCCGTTCGTCCGCCTCCAGTTCCAGGGTCAGCAGCCGGGTGAAGGGGTCCTGGACGAACTCCACGCGCAGGGCGGCGCCGGTGCGGACGCGGGTCTTGGCGTCCAGCAGGTGGAGCTCGGTGGCCGCCACCAGCTCCTCGAAGCCGTGGGAACGGGTGCAGGCGACGGTGATGTCGGTCGGTTCGCGGACGCCGGGGAGGCGTCCGAGCGCCGCGTACGGGAAGCAGCGGACGCCCTCCAGGGCGCGCTCCTTGTCCTGGACGGCGCGGATCAGCCCGCCCCAGCCGAGGCCGCGGGTGCGCAGCCGGTAGGGCACCACGTTCAGCTGGACGCCCACGGGCCGGCCGGCACCGCCGTCCGCGTCGCGTCCGTCGGTCTCGACGCCCAGCACGACCTCGTCACGGCCCGTCAGGGCGGTCAGCACCCGGGCGTGCACGGCGAGCAGCGCCTGGTCGAGGGTGGCGCCGTGGCCGCGTGCGACCTCCTCCAGTGCCTCCGACTCCTCGGGCGGGAGGTCGACGATGCACAGTCCCGCCGGTTCCTCGCCGGTGCCGGCGGGCCCGGCGGCCGGCCAGGGCAGGAGCGTGGGCCGCAGCCCGGCCAGCTCGCGGGACCAGAACGCGGCGGCCCGGGGGTCGTTCCGGGCGCGCCGCTCCCGGGCGACACCGTCGGCCGGCCGGTGGGCGGGGGGCTCGGCGGCCGGTTTGCCGCGGCCGCCCCGCAGGGCCCAGAAGTCCGCCAGCATCTCGGTGATCAGCACTTGCTCGCTCCACGCGTCGAGCAGGGCCTCGTGGAAGCAGACGGAGAAGAGGAACTCCCCGTCGTCCAGGAGGTACGCGCCGCAGCG
>NZ_JAIXMK010000269.1:0-989 GCF_020328095.1 Streptomyces sichuanensis | reverse complement strand
GACCGATCGTGCGGGCCGCCGGGTGACGGGCGTGCGGTACGTGCGCGGCGGGCGCGAGCGCTTCCAGCGGGCGGCGGCGGTCGCCGTCGCGGGCTACTCCATCGAGACGCCGCGGCTGCTGCTGAACTCCGCCACCTCCCGCTTCCCGCAGGGTTTGTGCAACGACCACGACCTCGTGGGCCGGTACGTCATGGTGCAGGGCGCGCCGCAGACCGCCGGCCGTTTCCCCGACGAGATCCGCATGTACAAGGGCCCGCCGCCCGAGGTGAGCAGCGAGGCGTTCTACGAGACGGATCCGTCGAAGCCGTACCGGCGGGGCTTCTCCGTCCAGACGGTCTCGCCGCTGCCCATCATGTGGGCCGAGCACGTGGCCGCGCAGGGCCACTGGGGCAGGGACCTGCGGCAGCGGATGGCCGATTACGTGCACTGGGCGACGCTGGGTGCGCTGTGCGAGTTCCTGCCGCAGGCGGGCAACCGTGTGACGCTGGCGGAGGAGAAGGACCGGCACGGGCTGCCCGTCGCCCGTTTCGACCACGGCCACTGCGCCAACGACGACCTGCTGATGGACGCGGCGCGCAAGGTGATGGAGGAGATCCTCAAGGCCGCGGGGGCCACCGAGCTGATGACGGTGGAGCGGTACGCGCACCTGGTGGGCGGCTGCCGGATGGGCCGCACGCCCCGGGAGGGCGTGGTGGACGGCGACCTGCGGACGTTCGCGCTGCCCAACCTCTTCGTGACCGACGGCAGTGTGCTGCCGACCCAGGGCAGCGCCAATCCGGCGCTGACCATCATGGCCCTCGCGGACAGGGCCGCCACCCGACTGATCGCGCAGCGCTCCGGGAGGACGTCATGACCTGCGACCGGCCGGTCGAGGCGCTGGAGGTCTCGGCCTACACGATTCCCACCGACGCCCCGGAGGCCGACGGGACGCTCTCCTGGGACTCGACCACCGTCGTCCTGGTGGAGGCCCGTGCCGCCGGGGAGAGGGG
>NZ_JAIXMK010000027.1:0-20952 GCF_020328095.1 Streptomyces sichuanensis | reverse complement strand
TGCTCCCGAAGCGGTGCAGCCCCCTGCCCCCGAGCCGGTGGAGGCGCCGGCCCCGGAAGCCGTGCAGGCACCCGCTCCTGACGCCGTGCAGACGGCCGCCCCGAACGTGACGGAGGCTCCGGCCCCCACCGTCGTGGAAGCGCCCCCTGCTCCGGCACCGGCACCCGAGGCGGCGGAGGCCCCGGCCCCCACCGTCGTGGAAGCGCCCCCTGCTCCGGCACCGGCACCCGAGGCGGCGGAGGCCCCGGCCCCCACCGTCGTGGAAGCGCCCCCTGCTCCGGCACCGGCACCCGAAGCGGTGCAGGCCCCCGCCCCCGAAGCGCCCACCGAGGCCGAGGCCGAAACAGAGGTCGAGGCAGAAGCCGCCGCAGCAGCCGAAACAGAGGTCGCAGCAGAGGAAGCCACCGCGGAGACCGAAGCGGAAGGGGAGCCCGAAGCCGAGTCGGAGCCCTCCGTGCCCGAGCAGCCGCTCGGCCCGCCGGCCGAGGGCTTCGGGGAGGCCGAGCGCGCCGCGGTGCACCGGGTGATCCGCGAGCGCCGCGACATCCGCAAGGGCTTCCGCACCGACCCCATCCCGCACGAGGTGCTCCTGCGCGTGCTGGAGGCGGCGCACACCGCGCCCAGCGTCGGCCACTCGCAGCCGTGGGACTTCGTCGTCATCCGCTCCGAGGAGACGCGCCAGGCGATGCACGAGCTGGCCGTCCGCCAGCGCGAGGCGTACGCGAAGTCGCTGCCCAAGGCACGGGCCAAGCAGTTCAAGGAACTGAAGATCGAGGCGATCCTCGACACGCCCGTCAACATCGTCGTCACCGCCGACCCCACCCGCGGCGGCCGCCACACCCTCGGCCGGCACACCCAGCCGCAGATGGCGCCGTACTCCTCCGCGCTGGCCGTCGAGAACCTCTGGCTCGCCGCCCGCGCCGAGGGCCTCGGCGTCGGCTGGGTCAGCTTCTTCGACGAGCGCGAGATGGTCCGCGCCCTCGGCCTGCCCGAGCACCTGGAGGTCGTCGCCTACCTCTGCATCGGCTACGTCGACGAGTTCCCCGACGAGCCCGAGCTGATGCAGGCCGGCTGGTCCAAGCGCCGCCCGCTGTCATGGGTCGTGCACGAGGAGGAGTACGGGCGCCGCGCGCTGCCCGGCGAGGACCCCCACGACCTGCTCGCCGAGACCCTGCGCGGCATCCGGCCGCTGGACGCCAAGGCGCTCGGCGAGGCGTGGGAGCGCCAGAAGCGGATGACCAAGCCGTCGGGCGCGCTCGGCATGCTGGAGATCATCTCCGCGCAGCTGTGCGGCCTCTCCCGCAAGTGCCCCCCGCCGATCCCGGAGCCGGCCGCCGTCGCGATCTTCGCGGGCGACCACGGCGTGCACGCCCAGGGAGTGACCGCCTGGCCCCAGGAGGTCACCTCGCAGATGGTCGCCAACTTCCTGGGCGGCGGCGCCGTGTGCAACGCCTTCGCCAACCAGGTCGGCGCCGAGGTCTGCGTCGTCGACGTGGGCGTGGCGGCAGAGCTGCCGAGCACGCCCGGCCTCCTGCCGCGCAAGATCCGCCCCGGCACGGCCGACTTCACCACCGGCCCCGCGATGACCCGCGAGGAGGCCCTGCACGCCGTCGAGGTGGGCATCGAGACGGCTCGCGACCTGGTCACGGCAGGGAACAAGGCCCTGCTCACCGGCGAGATGGGCATCGCCAACACCACCGTGTCGGCCGCCCTGATCGCCGTCTTCACCGGCGCGGACCCGGCCGAGATCACCGGCCGGGGCACCGGTATCAACGACGAGATGCACGCCCGCAAGATCGACGTCGTGCGCCGCGCCCTGGAGCTGCACAAGCCGGACCCGAAGGACCCGATCGGTGTGCTCGCCGCCGTCGGCGGCCTGGAGCACGCCGCGCTCGTCGGCCTGATCCTGGGCGGCGCGTCCCTGCGCACGCCGGTGATCCTCGACGGCGTCAGCGCGGGCGCCGCCGCCCTGGTGGCGAGGGCCATCGCCCCCGAGGCGCTGGCCGCCTGCATCGCCGGCCACCGCAGCGCCGAGCCCGGCCACGTAGCGGCCCTGACCAAGCTGGGCCTGCGCCCCCTGGTCGACCTCGACCTGCGCCTCGGCGAGGGCACGGGCGCCCTGCTGGCGCTGCCCGTCGTCCAGAGCGCGGCGCGCGCGATGCACGAGGTGGCGACGTTCGACACCGCAGGGGTGGCCGAGAAGGGCTGAGTACCGGCACGAGGGGAGTGGGTACCGCGGCCCGGCTGTACCCACCCTCCCCAGGCTGCCCCGGCCCAGCGGAACGCTCGCGGGCCAGCCGACCGTCGTGATGGCCTGCGTGACGAATGACGGCGTGAGGGGGCGGGACGGGGTAGGACCCTGGCAGGGGCGTAAAGCGTTATTTGCGGCGACTTCCGGGGCAACCTGTTCGTTCTCCGGGGGCCGTAAATAATGCAGCCCCAGAAGGGTCCTGCCCCGGCCCGCCCCCGACCCGCCACCGGCCCGTGCCGCACCCCTTAGGGTGTTCCCCACCAGCGCATTCGCACGAGGAGAGCAGCATGGCCGAGCACCCAGAAGTCGCCGCCTATCCCGTCGGACTGCGCCTCGCCGGGCGCCGCGTCGTCGTCCTCGGCGCCGGCCAGGTCGCGCAGCGACGACTGCCCGCCCTCGTCGCCGCAGGCGCGGACGTCCTGCTGATCTCCCCGTCCGCCACCCCCTCCGTGGAGGCCATGGCCGAGGCCGGCGAAGTCCGCTGGGAGCGCCGCCGCTACCAGGACGGCGACCTCGACGGCGCCTGGTACGCCCTGATCTCCACCGACGACCCCGCCGCCAACGAAGCCGCCTCCGCCGAGGCCGAGATGCGCCGCGTCTGGGCCGTCCGCAGCGACGACGCCGACGCCGCCTCCGCCTGGACCCCGGCCACCGGCCGCGCCGCCGGCGTCACCGTCGCCGTCCTCACCGGCCAGGACCCCCGCCGCTCCGCCGCCGTGCGCGACGCCGTGATCGAGGGCCTGCGCGACGGCTCCCTCACGGCCCCCCACCACCGCGCCCGCGCCAAGGGCGTCTCCCTCGTCGGCGGCGGCCCCGGCGACCCCGACCTGATCACCGTGCGCGGCCGCAGGCTCCTCGCCGAGGCGGACGTGGTCATCGCCGACCGCCTCGGCCCCCGCGACCTGCTCGACGAGCTGCCGCCCCACGTCGAGGTCATCGACGCGGCGAAGATCCCCTACGGCCGCTTCATGGCCCAGGAGGCCATCAACAACGCCCTCGTCGAGCACGCCAAGGCGGGCAAGGCGGTCGTGCGCCTCAAGGGCGGCGACCCGTTCGTCTTCGGCCGCGGCATGGAAGAGGTCCAGGCCCTGGCCGAGCACGGCATCCCGTGCACCGTCGTTCCGGGCATCTCCAGCTCGATCAGCGTCCCGGCCGCCGCCGGAATCCCCGTCACCCACCGCGGGGTGGCACACGAGTTCACGGTCGTGAGCGGCCACGTGGCCCCCGACGACCCCCGCTCGCTCGTCGACTGGGAGGCACTCGCCCGGCTGCGCGGCACGCTGGTGCTCCTGATGTCGGTGGAGAACATCGGCGCGATCGCGGGAACACTGATCCGGCACGGCCGCTCGGCCGACACCCCCGTGGCGGTGGTCCAGGAAGGCACGACCGCAGCCCAGCGCCGCGTGGACGCGACCCTCGCGACGGCGGGGGAGAGGGTGCGGGCGGAGGGCATACGCCCGCCCGCCGTCATCGTCATCGGCGATGTGGTGCCGGTGGGACTCCCGTCTGCCGCCCAGGCGCAGTAACGCAGCACGACGCCGCCCAGACAATCACCACAAGGGACAAGGCAAGACCACCCCATGGCCGAACTCATCACCATCGACGACCCCGCCGACCCGAGGCTGCACGACTACACCGGTCTGACGGACGTGGAGCTGCGCCGGCGCCGCGAGCCGGAGGAGGGGCTCTTCATCGCCGAGGGCGAGAAGGTGATCCGCCGCGCCCACCAGGCCGGCTACGCCATGCGGTCCATGCTCCTGACGCCCAAGTGGGTGGAGGTGATGCAGGACGTCATCGAGGCGAGCACGGCCCCCGTCTACGCCGTCACGCCCCACCTGGCCGAACGGGTGACGGGCTATCACGTGCACCGCGGTGCTCTGGCGTCCATGCAGCGCAGGCCGCTGCCGCAGGCGGTGGACCTGCTCGGCACGGCCCGCCGGGTCGTCGTGATGGAGCGGATCAACGACCACACCAACATCGGTGCGATCTTCCGCAGCGCGGCGGCGCTCGGCATGGACGCGGTCCTGCTGTCGCCGGACTGCGCGGATCCGCTCTACCGACGCTCGGTGAAGGTCTCCATGGGGGCGGTGTTCTCGGTGCCGTACGCGCGGCTGGAGAGCTGGCCCCGCGATCTGGAGACCGTACGGGAGGCGGGGTTCCGCGTCCTCGCGCTCACCCCGGCGGAGAAGGCCACGTCCATGGACGAGGCGGCGCCGCACCGGCTGGACCGGGTGGCGCTCATGCTGGGTGCGGAAGGTGACGGGCTGTCGGCCCGTGCGCTGCGGGCGGCCGACGAGTGGGTGCGCATCCCGATGGCGCACGGGGTGGACTCGCTCAATGTGGGTGCTGCGGCGGCGGTGGCGTTCTACGCCGTGACGGCGGGCCGCCCGACGGCTTGACGACGGCCCAAGGCAGCGCAAGCCCAAGCCAGAGCAAGCCAAGGCCAAGCCCAAGCCTGAGCAGGCCAAGCCCAAGCCTGAGCAGGCCAAGCCCAAGCCAAGCCTAAGCCAGAGCAGGCCAAGGCCAGGCCAACGCCAAGCCCTAAGACACAGACGCCGCAGGGGCAGCCACGCCGTGGTGCCCGCCGCCCCGAGGACTGCCGCCGGGCAGCTCGCCCAGGCTGCGGGCGGGGCCCTGGCAGCCCTGGGCGGCGGCGATGCCCAGCGCGACGAGCAGTGTCACGACCACGAAGACGATGAGCCGCTGGCGCAGGAGCTTGCGGTCCGGCCCGGGGCGCCGCGTGGCGGCCTTGGTCCGCCCACCGCCGCGAGGTGCCGTCTGCCGGTTCCGGCCGCTGCCGGCGCCCGGCCCCCGCTGGGCCACGGTCCGCCCGTCATTGCCGCGGCCGGCGCCCGGGCCCGCGCCGGACCCGCCGGGACCGGAGGCCCCGGCAGCCCCCTGCGGGGCATGGGCCCCGTGAGCACCCTGCCCGCCGTTCCCGCTGTGGATTCCCTGGGGTGCGTGCGGCCGCGGTGTGGGTGAGCTCCCGGGCCGTCGTTCGGTGCGCTGGCGCTCGTACTCGGCGGCGCGCCGGGCGGAGGGCCGGTCCGGCTCGCGGCGGGGCGACGGCGGCCGGCCCTCGCCGATGCCGTGGGCCTCGCGGGCGGCGATCTCCTTGAGCCGCAGGGACAGCTGCAGGGTGCTGGGCCGCTCTTCGGGGTCCTTGGCCAGGCAGGCGTGCACGAGGGGGGCGAGGGCGTCGGGGACGCCCATGAGCTGCGGCTCCTCGTGGACGACGCGGTAGAGCATGACTTCCGAACTGCCCTGCCCGAACGGAGAGTCCGCCGTCGAGGCGTAGGCGAGCGTGGCGCCGAGCGCGAAGACGTCCGTGGCGGGCGTCACGGCGGCGCCACGCACCTGCTCGGGGGCGAGGAAGCCGGGTGAGCCGACGGCCGTCCCCACATGGGTGAGCGTGCTGGCACCGGTGGCCCAGGCGATGCCGAAGTCGATGATGCGGGGGCCCTTGGGGGAGAGCAGGATGTTCGACGGCTTGAGGTCGCGGTGGACGACGCCGGCGTCGTGCACGGCGAGGAGCCCCTCGGCCAACGCCGCGCCGATGGACGCGGTCTGAGCGGCCGACAGCGGCCCTTCCTCGTTGACCTTGTCGTGGAGGGAGGGGCCCGGTACGTACTGGGTGGCGAACCAGGGGCGGTCCGCCTCCAGGTCGGCGGCCACGAGCCGGGCCGTACAGCCGCCGCGGATCCGCCGTGCGGCGGACACTTCGCGGGCGAAGCGCGAGCGGAACTCCTGATCCTCCGCCAGGTCCGGACGGATGACCTTGAGGGCGACCCGCTGGCCGCGCCGGTCGGAGCCGAGGTAGACCACGCCCATGCCGCCCGCGCCCAGCCGCCGGTGCAGCCGGAACGAGCCGACGACACGCGGGTCCTCGCGCCGGAGCCGCATCATCGTCATCTTCGTCCCCTACCTCCGGTGGGGCTTCCCCACGTAGCTTCCCGGCGTCTGACGTGGCACAGCTTACGGATTGACGGACGGTCGCGCTGCGAGGCCGCGCATGCGTCGGCGAGCGGATTGCCGTCGGCCGGCGGGTGGCCCGGGGCCGGGGCCCCGGGCGCCGTCGGCCCGCCCGTCCCCCGCGACCTGGGCTTCAAGGGGCCGGTGCGCAGGGGGGATTGACGGGACCGGGAGCGGCCGGGGCCGGGTGGCCCGGGCCGCGGGGCGGCCGGGTCGAACGTATGAAGCGGGGTCGGCCGGGCAGGGCGGGGGTGCGGCGCGGGACGGCCGCCCCGGGGCGGTGGAAGTGAGGGAAGTCACCAGGACCCTTCCGGGAAGACCCCAACGCCAGGGGGAGGCTCTCCACCCAGGGGAGTAGCCACCGGGGTCCGGCCTCATCCTCCGGGAGAACGTTCAAGCGGTACGAGGGCATGACGCCGGGCGCGGGCCGCGCCCCTAGTGTTGAAGGCAAGCGGCGGGTACGACACTCGTCCCCCGAGGCCAGGTGCCCGCCGCTCCCGAACACACGAAGGGAGCGGGGCGATGGCGGACATCGCAGGACGCACGGGTCGGCGGCCGCAGGGCCGGGCCGCGGACGTCTTCGGCGAGCGTCCGTCGTCGACCCGCCACCCGCTCGTGGCGGCGGCCATGGTGCTGCCGCTGGCGGCGCTCCTCGCCGTCGCCTTCGGCGGCTGGGACGCCGTCGTCACACAAGCGTCGTCCGTGGCCGGAATGCTGGGGCGCTGAGCGTCTTCGGCCCGGGAGAGCGGCCCGGGCCGGGTGCAGACCGGTCATAACCCCGTGGGGACGGGGGTGCGGCGGACGGCACGACGGGCCGGGTACCTGGGGAGGTACCCGGCCGTCGCGTTTGCGCAGGTCACACGGGGAGTCACCAGAGTCACCGGCTCAGCTGCCGCCAGGCGAGCCGGCCATGGAAAAGGGCCGGGGGCCGAGGCGTGAAGCCCCGGCCCCCGGCCGATGGTGGTGCGCGATACTGGGATTGAACCAGTGACCTCTTCCGTGTCAGGGAAGCGCTCTCCCGCTGAGCTAATCGCGCGGGGAGATCCGTGAGGACCTCGGTGGACGATACTGGGATTGAACCAGTGACCTCTTCCGTGTCAGGGAAGCGCTCTCCCGCTGAGCTAATCGTCCGGGATGTGCTGCGTGCGCGATACTGGGATTGAACCAGTGACCTCTTCCGTGTCAGGGAAGCGCTCTCCCGCTGAGCTAATCGCGCGGGAAGGTCCGTGAGGACCTCGGTGGACGATACTGGGATTGAACCAGTGACCTCTTCCGTGTCAGGGAAGCGCTCTCCCGCTGAGCTAATCGTCCTTGGAGGTGGAGACGGGATTTGAACCCGTGTAGACGGCTTTGCAGGCCGTTGCCTCGCCTCTCGGCCACTCCACCAGGAGTGCGGGGGTTCGGGAAGATCCCCCAACTCGAGCGGACGACGAGACTCGAACTCGCGACATCCACCTTGGCAAGGTGGTGCTCTACCAACTGAGCTACGTCCGCATTTGTCTTTCCGGCCCGCTTCCGCGTCCCGGCGACGTGTTGAACTTTAGCGGATTCCGGCGCCAGCTCAAATTCCGTTTGCCCAGCATGCTGCGCTGATCGTTCACGGGGACGTCTCCCGGACGCCTCCGGGGCGGCCCGGCGACGCCCGGCGGGCACCCCCACCGGCACCCCCGGACGCCCCATGGGCCGGGCGGCAGCACGGGTAGAGACGATCTTCAGGGGGCGCGCCATAGACTCGATGACGTGCACAGCCTCCCCTTGAGCGTCTCTCCGATGGCGCGCTTCGGCGGCCTCCTCGCCACCGATCTGCGCGATGTGACCACCGACCCGGCGGCCCTGGACTCGACCGGCTGGTGGGCCGTCGTCGCGGACTTCGAAGGGGGACTCACCTGTGCCCGCTTCGGCGACGTACGCCCCAGCCGGCCCTCCGCGCCCGTGCCGGGCCGCTGGCGGGGCCCCGCTCCCGATCAGTGGACCAGCTCCCTCGACCGCGCCGCCTACACCGCGGGCGTACGGCGCATCCGCGAGCACATAGCCGCCGGCGAGGTCTACCAGGCCAACCTCTGCCGCGTGCTGAGCGCGCCCCTGCCCGACCCGTCCACCGCCGACGTGGACGACCTCACCGCCCTCCTCGCCCAGGGCAACCCCGCCCCCTACGCGGGAACGGTCCGGCTGCCCGCGCACGGCGTGGAGGTGGCCACCGCCTCCCCCGAGCTCTACCTGCGCCGCTCCGGGCGCACCGTGGAGTCGGGCCCCATCAAGGGCACCGGCCGCACCGCCGGGGACCTGCTGGAGAAGGACCACGCCGAGAACGTCATGATCGTGGACCTGGTCCGCAACGACCTCGGGCGCGTGTGCACCACCGGCTCGGTGACCGTCCCCGCCCTGTGCGCCGTCGAGCAGCACCCCGGCCTCGTCCACCTCGTCTCCACCGTCCGCGGCGAGATCGCCCCGGGCGCCGGCTGGGCCCAGCTGTTCACCGCCACCTTCCCTCCCGGCTCGGTGACCGGCGCCCCCAAGGCCAGCGCCCTGGAGATCATCGAGGCGCTGGAGCCCGCACCCCGCGGCCCGTACTGCGGCGGCATCGGCTGGGTCGACGCCGACCGGGGCACCGGTGAGCTGGCCGTCGGCATCCGCACCTTCTGGATCGACCGCACCGGCCCCGACGGGCCCGTCCTGCGCTTCGGCACCGGCGCCGGCATCACCTGGGGCTCCGACCCCGAGCGGGAGTGGGCCGAGACGGAACTCAAGGCGTCCCGGCTCCTCGCGATAGCGTCGGGGACACACGAGCCGCTGGAAGGGACGAAACGGTGAGCATCTGGTTCAACGGCGCCCTGCGCGACGCCGACACCGCCCGGGTCTCGGTCTTCGACCACGGGCTCACGGTCGGTGACGGCGTCTTCGAGACCCTCAAGACCACCGCCGGCCGGCCCTTCGCCCTGACCCGCCACCTCGCCCGGCTCGCCGACGGCGCCCGCAGCCTGGGCCTGCCCGAACCCGACCTCGACGAGGTGCGCCACGCCTGCGCGGCGGTGCTGGACGCCAACCCGCTGCCCCTCGGCCGGCTGCGCATCACCTACACCGGCGGCGTCTCCCCGCTCGGCTCCGACCGGGGCACCGCCGCCCCCACCCTCGTCGTCGCCGTCGTCGGGGCCACCCCCCACCCCGGCTCCACGGCCGCCGTCACCGTCCCCTGGACCCGCAACGAGCGGGGCGCGCTCGCCGGCCTGAAGTCCACCTCCTACGCCGAGAACGTCGTCGCCCTCGCCCGCGCCCGGGAGCAGGGCGCCACCGAGGCGCTCTTCGCCAACACCGCGGGCGCGCTCTGCGAAGGCACCGGCTCCAACGTCTTCGTCGTCCTCGACGGCGAGCTGCACACCCCGCCGCTGGCCTCCGGCTGCCTGCCCGGCATCACCCGCGCCCTCGTCGTCGAGTGGACCGGCGCCCAGGAGACCGAGCTGCCCTTCGACGTCCTCGACCGCGCGGACGAGGTCTTCCTGACCTCCAGCCTGCGCGACGTCCAGGCCGTCCACACCCTCGACGGCCGTCAACTCCCCGGCGCCCCGGGCCCGGTGACCGCCAAGGCCGCCCGGATCTTCGACGAGCACGCCACCGCCGACCTCGATCCCTAAACCGGATGACGCGGGGCCGCGGGGCCGGTACAACACGAACGTGACCACCACCCTGCGGCCCACCGCACCCGAGCAGCGCACCGGCGACGGCGGCCGGTCCCGGTCGTACGAGGTCTGCGTCAACAGCCGGCCCGTCGGCAGGATCGACATCGCCACGGACACCCGTTTCGGACCCGGCTTCGGCAGGATCGAGCGGCTCGCCATCGACGAACGCGACCGGCACCGCGGCCGCGGCACGGTCGCCGCGCTCGCCGCCGAGGAAGTGCTGCGCGGCTGGGGGTGCACCCAGATCACGGTGAGCATCCCGGCGGGCGCGCGGGCGGCCCTGGGCCTCGCGGGCGCGCTCGGCTACGTCGAGCGCAACCGCAACATGACCAAGCCCCTGACGGCAGCGCCCGCCCTGCCCGCCGGCAGCGTCGCACGGCCCATGGGCGAGGAGGAGTACGGGCGCTGGCGCGAGGCGGAGAAGGCGGCGTACGTCCAGGAGTGGGTGGACCGCGGCGTCCCGCGCCCCCACGCGCAGGCCAAGGCCGAGCGTGATGACGCCCTGCTGCTGCCGCAGGGCCCGGCCACCCCCGGCACGATCCTGCGGATCCTCGCGCACGAGGGGACCGACGTGGGCACGCTCTGGGCGGCACTGCGTCCCGGGGGGAGCGCCTGGGTCTTCGGCGTCGAGGTCGCCGCCCCCCACCGCGGCCGGGGGCACGGCCGCACGCTGATGCTGCTCGCCGAGCGCGAGAGCCTGGCGGCCGGTGCGGCCGCCCTGGCGCTCAACGTCTTCGCCGCCAACGCCCCGGCGCTCGGCCTGTACGCGTCCCTGGGCTACGAACCGACGGAGATCCACCTGTACAAGCTGCTGCACTAGGCGCCCGGGCAGGCGGCCGGCCCCCAGGGCCGCGACACCCGGCGGGGAGAAGGTCAGCCGGCGAGCAGACGGTCGACGATCTCCTCGATGCGCTCCCGCAGCCCCTCCTGGCTCTTGCCGCCGTCCAGCCGCTCGCCGTCGATCACGTACGTGGGCGTGCCGGTCACACCGATCGCCTTGCCCTCGGCCTGGTCCGCGTCGACGATCAGCATGTGCCGCCCGTCGATCAGCGCGGTGTCCACCTCCTCGGCGTCCAGGCCCAGCTCGGCCGCCACGTCCACGAGCAGCCGCTCGCCCCGGGCCCCCAGCTCCCCGGTGCGCGCGAGGACGGCCTCGGCGTACGGCCACGCCTGCCCCTGCTCGGCGGCCTCCTCGGCGGCCTGCGCGGCGGCGTAGGCGTGCTTGTGCTTCTCCAGCGGGAAGTGCCGCAGCCGGATCTCCAGCCGGTCGCCGTAGCGGGCGCGCAGCGCGTGCAGGTCCTCCAGGGCCTGGTGGCAGTCGGGGCACTGCAGCTCGCACCACACGTCGAGGACGGGGCGGGCGGTGGGGGAGGTGCGGGTGGTGTCGGTATCGCTCATGGGGCCAGTCTTCCAGCCCGTACCCACCCGCGGGACCGGGCGGTGCCCGGGCGGGGCGACCCCGACACGACCCGGAGATGTCCCCGATCTCCGGGCCCGGCCGTGGCCGCGGCCGCCACGGACGGTGCACGATGGAGGGCAGGAGCCACCTTCGGCAGGAGGACCGGATGCTGACCTCGACCGTATGCGCCGCGCTGTCCGCGGCCGGCCTGGGCGTCGCCCTGCTGACGGCCTACCGCAAGCGCTTCCTCGCCGCGACCCGCATCGCGGCCTGGTCCCTGATCCCCATCGGCCTGGTCATGACGGGCATCGTCGACTGGGTCCAGGACCTCGTCCTCAAGCCCGCCGTCTGGGCCGGGTTCGGTGTGCTCGCGCTCTCCGCCCTGCTGTTCCTCATCAGCCGGGCCGCCGGCCGCCGTGCCGGAGGCGGCCGCACGGAACGCCGGGCGGCGCGGGCCGCCTCCCGCGGCGGATCCGTCGAGCCCGCCGGCTCCGCCCCCACCCTCGGCCCGGCCCGCGCCCCGGACCGCCCGGGCACCCGGCGGCGCGGCTCCACCGGCGGCGACGCCGAGGACTTCTCCGATATCGAAGCGATCCTCAAAAAACACGGAATCTGAACAACTCCCCCGCACGAGTGACACGTTGGTGAGGTAGCCGGGGGACGCTGCGCCATGATCTGTCGGAGATGAACGACGAACCGGCCCAGATCACCGAAGAGCCGCGCGGCTGTCTGTTCGCGCTCTCCCAGCCGCCACTGATGTTTTTCCTCGCCTTCGTCGCGACGCTGATCCTGCTCACCGCCGTGCACGACCTCTACCGCTGGTGACGCCCGGCCACCGGCCGGGCCTCAGTCCGCGGTGCCCCGCCGCCGCGCCCGGTACGCCGCGACGTGCAGGCGGTTTCCGCAGGTGCGTCCGTCGCAGTAGCGGCGGGAGCGATTGCGCGAGAGATCGACGAAGGCGCGCCCGCAATCCGGTGCCTCGCAGCGTCGCAGCCGTTCGAGCTCACCTTCCACCAGCAGGAAGGCCAGCGCCATGCCCCCGTCCGCCGCCAGGTGCTCGGCGAGCGAGGCGCCCGGCGCGAAGTAGTGCACGTGCCAGTCGTAGCCGTCGTGATCGGTCAGCCGGGGGGTGGTGCCCGCCTCGGCGACCAGCGCGTTCAGCAGCTCCGCCGTGGCCCGGGTGTCCTGGGTGTCGAATACCTGCGCGAATCGCTCGCGTATGGACCGCACGGCCGTCAGGTCCGGCGCCCCGAGCGGACCGACGTTGCTGATGTCATGGCGCTCGACGAAGCCCTCCAGGGCGTCCGTTGCATCGAGGTCCATGTTCAGCAGATCGACGATGCTGTCGAGCGTGCACCGGGTGTCGTGATTGATCAGCACGGATCGTTCGCTCCCTGGCCGGACGGAGGTGGGGCGGCAATTGTTCGACTGCGGGCAGCAGACTCTAGCGGCTCCCCGGCACAGCGGCGCCGTCGTCCGCGGTGGATCCGCGGCGACGGCGCCGTGTCATGCCGTTATGCGAGATGTCCGGATGTGGCGCGCGGGCCTCCCCGAGTGGGCCGGCGCGCCCGGATCAGCTCCTGCCCGGCATCAGCTCTCGGCCAGGATGTGCGAGAGCTCGGTGTCCAGGTCGAAGTGACGGTGTTCGGTGCCCGGCGGGACGGCGGCGTCGGTCCGCTTGAGGAACGACTCCAGTGCTCGCGCCGGAGCCTCCAGGAGGGCCTCGCCCTCCGGGGAACTCAGCGCGATGCAGACGACGCCCTGGCCGTGGCTGCGGGACGGCCAGACGCGGACGTCGCCCGTGCCGGTGGGCCGGTGCAGGCCCTCGGCGAGCAGGTCGCGGGCGAAGACCCACTCGACCGTCTCTTCGGCTCCGGTGTGGAAGGTGGCGTGCACGGCATAGGGATCGGCCGTGTCGTACCGCAGGCCTGCGGGTACAGGCAGTGAGGATTCGCTCGACACAACGAGGCGCAGGTGCAGCTCGCAGCTGACCGTGGTGTTCATAAGCGCCAGGGCCTTTCGCTCAGTGTGCGCTCGGGGATTCGCACGTCGGCGAAATCGACATGCCACCTACGGTGCCGTTGTAAACCCCTCTGACCGTTTTGAGGCCCTTCGTATACCCCGGACGGCCCAGTCGTCACGTTGCGCATACCGCCGAACCGGTGAGTTCATGCCGGTCCGGTACGTTGGGCCGCATGAACGCGGAGAGTGACGAGCGCAGAGACGCCGCTACGGACGGCGCTGACGGATCCGACAAGGGCCTCGGCTCCCGGGCCCCCCACTTCGTCAAGCGGTCCCGGACACTGCACCTGAGCTGGCAGGTCGGCGTCTTCGTCGTGGGCCTCGCCGTGGTGATCGCCGGCATCATCATGCTGCCCCTGCCCGGCCCCGGCTGGCTGGTGATCTTCGGTGGCATGGCCATCTGGGCGACCGAGTTCGTCTGGGCCCAGCTGGTGCTGCGCTGGACCAAGCGCAAGGTCACCGAGGCCGCCCAGCGCGCCCTCGACCCCAAGGTCCGGCGCCGCAACATCATCCTCACCGTCACCGGCCTGGTGATCGTCGCCGCGCTCGTCGGCGTCTACGTCGCCAAGTACGGCTTCGAGCTGCCCTGGAAGATCGGCAAGTGACCGCCGGGGCCCTGACCAGGCGCGGGATGGTTCTGGGCACCGCCTGACATGCGGTAATGTTTGCGGTGCGCCCGGGCGATTAGCTCAGCGGGAGAGCGCTTCGTTCACACCGAAGAGGTCACTGGTTCGATCCCAGTATCGCCCACAGCCGGACCGGGGTCCGTGAGGTACACACCTCACGGACCCCGGTCCTTTTTCATGCGCCCGGCAACGGGGCGGAACGCCCTCCGGGCGGGATTTGAACGAGAGCCACCGCGACCTGTATTGTTCAGTGCGTCGCCGGGGGAAACCCCGGACGAAATCCCGGGCGATTAGCTCAGCGGGAGAGCGCTTCGTTCACACCGAAGAGGTCACTGGTTCGATCCCAGTATCGCCCACAGCAACGAAGGCCGGTCCGTCAACTGACGGGCCGGCCTTCGTCGTTCCGGCCCCCGGCCCCCTCACGCCGCCGCGGGAAGATCCGGCCGCAGCGGCCACGCCGGATCGCACTCCTCGTCCGACCCGTTGCGCGCGAACCACGCCTGCAGCCCCCGCGCCTGTGCCGCGTGCCACACCGCCTGCCGCGTGTGCAGCTCCGCCGGACTCAGCCGCTCCAGACGCGAGGCGAACCGGCGCCCCACCGCCCGCACCACCTCCATCGCCGCCGTGGCGTCCGTCGCCGCGTCGTGCGCCCCCACCAGCTCCACCCCGTACTGCCCGCACAGATCGGCCAGCGTCCGCCGCCCCTTGCGATAGCGGTCCAGATGCTTGTCCAGCACCCACGGATCCATCACGCACAGCGACCCGCCGCCCAGATACGACGCCAGCGTCGACGCCCGGTGCCGGCGCAACTCCCGGTCCAGCAGGGTCAGATCGAACGGAGCGTTCATCACCACCAGCGGTATGCCCCGCGCCGCATGCATCGCCAGGGCCCGCGCCACCTCCTCCATCACCGGCGCCGGCCACCGGCCGTGCCGCTGCAGATGCTCCTCGCTCAGCCCGTGTATCGCGGTCGACTCGACCGGCACGGGCACCCCCGGATTCACCAGCCAACGGGTGATCACCGGCGAGGCCCCCGTCTGTGACTGCGTCACGAAAGCCGCCGACACGATCCGGTCCCGCTCCACGTCGACTCCGGTCGTCTCGGTGTCGAAGGCCGCCAGCGGCCCCTCGAACCAGCACGGCATGACACAACTCCTCGCGCTTGTCCGTCACATGGCGTGTTTTCCCTCCCCGCCAGGTGATACCCGGCCGCCACGCCACCCGAACCGCCGCTGTTTGCCGGGCAGTTCACGAGGAGACAACACAGATGTACGACTCAAAGACCGGCGAGCCCGGAAGGTTTTTCGGACATGGCGCTCGCTCAGCCCGACCCGGCCACGCCCACCGGCAGCCGACCGCCCGGCCCCACCCCGCCCGGCCGCGGCACCCTCGCCACCACCGCGTGCATGGAGACCCTCCAGATCGGCTACCTGCACGCCGTCGCCGCCGCGGCCGGCTGCTCCCTGGCCCAGCCCTTCCCCGACAACGGCATCGACTGGCACGTCAGCCACAGCGCCCCCGGCCACACGGACGACGACGAGGTCACCATCAAGGTGCAGCTCAAGAGCACCTACCAGCTGCCGCCCCGCACCCCCCTGCGCGCCGCCCCCACCTTCGGCTTCACCCTCGACAACGACCACCTGGCCAAACTCGCCCGCACCCCCGTCTCGGTCCACAAGATCCTCGTCGTGATGATCGTGCCGCGCGCCCGGGACGACTGGCTGCGGGCCGGCCACGACCACCTCGCCCTGCGGCACTGCTGCTACTGGACCAACCTCGCCGGCCATCCCGTCACCGGCCGGCGCAGGACCACCGTGCGGATCCCGACCTCACGCGTCTTCGACGACCGCGCACTCTGCGAGATCATGACGCGGGTCGGGGCGGGAGGGAGACCCTGATGCACCGGCCGACCCCACCATCCCGGCACCTGCCGGACCCCGCCGTCCTCGGCGCCCTCCTGGCCCGGCACGGCTGGCGCCGCCGCGGCGGAGAAAGCGGCCGCTACAGCCGCTGGACACCCCCCGACGGCACCGGAGCCAGCCTCCTCGTACCGGTCGACCCCGCCCTCCCCGACAGCGCCGACCTGATCACCGAGGCCCTCACCGCCCTCGAACGCAGCGCCGCGCCCTCCGCCCGCGACATCCTCATCGCCCTGCGCCTGCCCAGCGACGAGATCCACTGGACCCGCGAGATCACCGACCCCCGCGCCCCCGCGGCCGCCTGGACCGCCCAGGAACGCCTGCGCGCCGGGGCCCGCGCCCTGCTGCTCGCCGGCGCCCTCGCCACCCACGAGCGCACCGGCCACCACGGCGCCCGGCGCCGCCACCGGGCCGACGCCGCCCTCGCCCCCCTCCTCGTGGGCCCCGCTCCCGGCGGCCGCGAACTGACCGTCTTCGTCCCCGTCGACCCCCCGGCCGGCGCCGTCACCGAAGGCGGCCGCCCCCTGGTCACCACCCTGCTGCGCGCCCTGCAGGCAGCCCGCGACGCCACCGACTACCAGCGCGCCACCGGCCGCACCGACGCCTTCGGCGCGGCGGTCGAGGCAGGCGTCTCCCACGAGCTCACCGAAGCCCTCGTCACCTTGATCAGCGGCTCGCAGGGCCTGCGCCTGACCGTGCGCTGGGCCCCGGCCGCCGGCGCCCCCCGAGGCTTCGCCGCCCGGCCCGAGCCCGTGGAGTTCACCCCCGGCGACCTCCCCGCCCTGCGCGAGGCGGGCGCCCGCTACGTACGCGACGAGCCCGCGGTACCCGTCCGGATCACCGCAACGGTGGTGCACATGCGCCGCGAGACACCAGGCGGCACGGGCACGGTACGGCTACGGGTCCTCGCCGGCGCAGACGTCACCCAGGTCCGCGCCACCCTCTCCGAGGACGACTACCGCATCGCCGGCCACGCCCACCTCGCCGGCCTGCCCGTGACCGTCAGCGGACGCCTGGAGAGCCGGGGCGGCTTCCGGCGTCTCGCCGGGGCCCGCGGCGTCCTGCCCGTACGGGTCGACGAGGCCGAGAGGGACCGCCTGCTGAAGTCCCTCCACGAGCACCTCGACCTCTTCGAGGAGAAGGCGGGGGACGGGGGGACGGGGACGGACGACGGGACGGAGGAGAACGGGGAGCAGCACGGCACCGTATAACCGTTTAGCGACCAGGGGTCCGGGCTCGGTACGATTCAGGCGCGCAGTGAGCACTGCAGCGACCCCTACGTCAGGAGAGACCGGTGTCAGACGTCCGTGTGATCATCCAACGCGATTCCGAGCGGGAAGAGCGCGTGGTGACGACGGGCACTACGGCCGCCGACCTCTTCTCCGGTGAGCGCACCGTCGTCGCCGCGCGCGTCGCGGGCGAGCTGAAGGACCTGGCGTACGTCGTCGCCGACGGCGAGGAGATCGAGCCCGTCCAGATCTCCTCCGAGGACGGCCTGAACATCCTGCGCCACTCGACCGCCCACGTCATGGCCCAGGCCGTGCAGGAGCTCTTCCCCGAGGCCAAGCTGGGCATCGGCCCGCCGGTCAAGGACGGTTTCTACTACGACTTCGACGTCGAGAAGCCCTTCACTCCCGATGACCTCAAGCTCATCGAGAAGAAGATGCAGGAGATCCAGAAGCGTGGTCAGCGCTTCTCGCGCCGCGTCGTCACCGACGAGGCCGCCCGCGAGGAGCTCGCCGACGAGCCGTACAAGCTGGAGCTGATCGGCCTCAAGGGCTCCGCCTCGCACGACGACGGCGCGGACGTCGAGGTGGGCGCGGGCGAGCTCACCATCTACGACAACCTGGACGCGAAGACCGGCGAGCTGTGCTGGAAGGACCTCTGCCGCGGTCCGCACCTGCCCACCACCCGCGTCATCCCGGCGTTCAAGCTGATGCGCAACGCCGCCGCGTACTGGCGCGGCAGCGAGAAGAACCCCATGCTCCAGCGCATCTACGGCACCGCGTGGCCGTCGAAGGACGAGCTGAAGGCGCACCTGGAGTTCCTCGCCGAGGCCGAGAAGCGCGACCACCGCAAGCTCGGCAACGAGCTGGACCTCTTCTCCGTCCCGGAGCAGATCGGCTCGGGCCTGGCCGTCTTCCACCCCAAGGGCGGCATCATCCGCCGGGTCATGGAGGACTACTCGCGGAAGAGGCACGAGGAAGAGGGGTACGAGTTCGTCTACACCCCCCACGCCACCAAGGGGAAGCTCTTCGAGACCTCGGGCCACCTGGACTGGTACGCCGACGGCATGTACCCGCCCATGCAGCTCGACGAGGGCGTGGACTACTACCTCAAGCCCATGAACTGCCCGATGCACAACCTGATCTTCGACGCCCGGGGACGCTCGTACCGCGAGCTGCCGCTGCGCATGTTCGAGTTCGGCACCGTGTACCGGTACGAGAAGTCGGGCGTCGTGCACGGCCTGACCCGTGCCCGTGGCTTCACGCAGGACGACGCGCACATCTACTGCACCCGTGAGCAGATGGGCGAGGAGCTCGACCGGACGCTCACCTTCGTCCTGGACCTGCTGCGCGACTACGGCCTGAACGACTTCTACCTGGAGCTGTCCACCAAGGACCCGGAGAAGTTCGTCGGCTCGGACGAGGCGTGGGAGGAGGCGACCGAGACCCTGCGCAAGGTCGCCGAGAAGCAGGGGCTGGAGCTCGTCGCCGACCCGGGTGGCGCGGCCTTCTACGGCCCGAAGATCTCGGTCCAGGCGAAGGACGCCATCGGCCGTACCTGGCAGATGTCGACCATCCAGCTCGACTTCAACCTGCCGGAGCGCTTCGACCTGGAGTACACCGCGGCGGACGGTTCCAAGCAGCGCCCGGTCATGATCCACCGCGCGCTGTTCGGCTCGATCGAGCGCTTCTTCGCCGTCCTGCTGGAGCACTACGCGGGTGCGTTCCCGGCGTGGCTGGCCCCGGTCCAGGCGACGGGCATCCCGATCGGCGACGCGCACGTCGAGTACCTGCAGGACTTCGCCGCCGAGGCGAAGAAGAAGGGGCTGCGGGTCGAGGTCGACGCCTCCTCGGACCGCATGCAGAAGAAGATCCGGAACGCCCAGAAGTCCAAGGTGCCGTTCATGATCATCGCGGGTGACGAGGACGTCGCCAACGGTGCGGTCTCGTTCCGCTACCGCGACGGCTCGCAGGAGAACGGCATCCCGCGCGACCAGGCCATCGCGAAGCTCGTCGACGTGGTGGAGCGTCGCGTCCAGGTGTGATGTGCTCCCCGCCTCCGCGGGGACGGCAGGGGCGGCCCACCCGGGCCGCCCCTCGGCGTTTCCGTTCCGGGGAATATGCTGGCCCCCATGACGAGTGAGCCGGAGCAGCAGTTCGGAGTGGGGGCGCCCGACGCCTTCCAGCGCCTGTGGACGCCCCACCGGATGGCCTACATCCAGGGGGAGAACAAGCCCACCGGGCCGGGTGCCGACGACGGCTGCCCGTTCTGCTCCATCCCGGCCAAGGCCGACGAGGACGGGCTGATCATCGCCCGTGGCGAGCTCGTCTACGCGGTGCTCAACCTCTACCCGTACAACGGCGGGCACTGCATGATCGTCCCGTTCCGGCACGTCGCCGACTACACGGAGCTGGACGAGGCCGAGACCGCCGAGCTGGCCGACTTCACCAAGCGTGCGATGCGTGCGCTGCGCGCCGCCTCCGGGGCGCACGGCTTCAACATCGGCATGAACCAGGGCACCACGGCCGGCGCCGGCATCGCCGCCCATCTGCACCAGCACATCGTTCCGCGCTGGGGCGGCGACACCAACTTCATGCCGGTCGTGGGCCACACGAAGGTGCTGCCGCAGCTCCTCGCCGACACCCGGAAGATGCTCGCCGACGTCTGGCCGACGGTCTGAGACGTTCCGTTTGGTCGGCCGGCTGGCCGTCCGTTTGGTCCGGCAAATACGGACTTATTTATTCCGAACTTACCTGTCAGTATTCACGCCACGCCTGAGCATGGCGTATGCAACTGACAGGAAAGGTCGGCGTGGTGAGAACAGGTGCCTCTTTCGCGCGAGCGAAGAGACAACGGCCTCTGGGTGCAGGATTACTGTCCCTCGGAGTGCTCCCCGGAGCGCTCGTCGCGGGTCTTCTCGGGACGAGCCCCGCCACTGCGGCGGAGGGGTCGCCGGCGAACGACCGCGCCCGCGTGGTCGAATTGTGGAAATCGGGTGGCCCGGGCGTCACCGCGGCGGCCGAAGCCGCCCTCACGGGCAGCGACGACGACGTGCGCCGCTTCCTGAGCGCCGAGAAGGACGTCGCCGAGACGCACGACGACCGCGTGCAGACGGTCCAGCTGCTCAGCATCGGCGGCCGGATGGTGCGCGAAGCCGCGCAGAAGGCGCTCGCCGGGTCCCGGGAGGACCTGGACAAGTTCCTGGCGAACGGGTGGTGGGAGCCGCTCGAAAAGGACCAGCGCATACGCGTCACGCAGATCGCGGACGGCGCCGGCAGCAAGGTCCAGGAGGCGGCGAAGGCCGCGCTCGCCGGGACGGCCGGGGACGTGCGTGACTTCCTCAGCGAGTACCAGTTCTCCGCCCGGGAGCAGGACGACCGCGTCCGGCTCGTACAGATCCTCACGGCCGGCGGCCCGGCGACCAAGGAGGCCGCCAAGGTCGCGCTGAACGGCGACTCGGAGGACGTGCGCGAGTTCCTCGACCGCGGCCAGTACGTGGCGCGCGCCCGGGACCAGGAGCGGGCCTCCGTCTCCGAGCTGGCGCAGCAGGCCGCCGAGGCGGGCAGGACGGCCAAGCGCGAGACCGATGCGGCCAAGGACGCCTCGGAACGGGCGGTGGCCGCGTCGCAGCTGGCGAAGGAGGCGGCCAAGAAGGCGTCGGCCGAGACCGAGGCCGCGAAGAAGGACTCCCAGCGGGCGGCGAACGCCGCGGGCCGGGCCGCCGATGCGGCGAGCAGCGCGGCCGAGGCCGCGCAGGAGGCCATCAGCGCGGCCCGTGCGGCGAACAACTCCGCCCGCATCGCGGCGAGCGCCGCGTCCCAGGCCGCGTCCGCCGCGGCGGGTGCCGCCCAGGCGGCGTCGC
>NZ_JAIXMK010000268.1:0-1016 GCF_020328095.1 Streptomyces sichuanensis | reverse complement strand
CGACCGTCTCCGCAACCTCGGCGGCCTTCTTGGCAACCGTGCGGGTGCGCTTGGGCTTGGCCTCGACCTCGGTCTCGGCGACCGGCGCGGCGGCGGCCTTCTTGGCGGCCGTGCGGGTGCGCTTCGGCTTCGCCTCGGCCTCGACGGCCTCAGCAACCTCGACCGCCTCGGCGACCTTCTTGGCACGCGTGCGCTTCGGCTTCACCTCAGCGGCCTCGGCGACCTCCGCGACCTCGGCGGTCTCGACGGCCTTCTTGGCGCGGGTCCGCTTCGGCTTCGCCTCGGCGGCCTCGACCGTCTCCGCAACCTCGGCGGCCTTCTTGGCAACCGTGCGGGTGCGCTTGGGCTTGGCCTCGACCTCGGTCTCGGCGACCGGCGCGGCGGCGGCCTTCTTGGCGGCCGTGCGGGTGCGCTTCGGCTTGGCCTCGGCCTCGACGGCCTCAGCAACCTCGACCGCCTCGGCGACCTTCTTGGCACGCGTGCGCTTCGGCTTCACCTCAGCGGCCTCGGCGACGTCCGCGACCTCGGCGGTCTCGACGGCCTTCTTGGCGCGGGTCCGCTTCGGCTTCGCCTCGGCGGCCTCGACCGTCTCCGCAACCTCGGCGGCCTTCTTCGCCGTCGTGCGGGTGCGCTTCGGCTTGGCCTCGGCCTCGACCTCGGTCTCGGCGACCGGCGCGGCGGCGGCCTTCTTGGCAGCCGTGCGGGTGCGCTTCGGCTTCGCCTCGGCAGCCTCGACCGTCTCCGCGACCTCGGCGGTCTCCACGGCCTTCTTCGCCGCCGTGCGCGTCCGCTTCGGCTTGGTCTCGACGACCGGCTCCGCGGCCTCGACCGTCACCTCGGGCTCCGCCGCGCGGGCGGCCGGCACGGAGGCGATCACTGCCTCGGCGGCCTCGACGACCTCCGTGGCCGTGGCGACGACGCTCGCCGCGGCGGTCGTCCCCGACGCGCCGCGCGTGCGGCGGCGCCGCGAACGGGCCGGGGCCTCCGGCTCGGCGGCCGCGGGGGCGGCCTCGGTC
>NZ_JAIXMK010000267.1:0-1088 GCF_020328095.1 Streptomyces sichuanensis | reverse complement strand
GAGGTGCCCGGACCGCCGCCCGGCGGCTTCGACTGCGCCCCCGGCTTGCCCGGCCGGCCGGCGGGCGGCGAGGCCCCCGGGGCGGTGGAGGGCGCGGCCGAGGCCGACTCGGACCGGCCGCCCTTGGCCGCCGGGCTGCCGCTCGCGCCGCCCTTGACCGACTTGGCGTCCGTACGGCCCGGGCGGCTGCCCGGGAGCTGCAGCCCGCCGTCCGGCTGCGTGCCGGTCTCGCGCTGCTTGCCCGTTCCCGCGGGCGCCGGGCGCCCCGCGTCGCTCACGCTCATGCACCCGCCCAGGGCCAGGGTCGCCACGGCCACTGCCGCGATCCGGGTGAACGTTGACGCGTGCGCTGACGTTGCGCGCATGGGACGGACCGCCTTCGGGTACGGGGGGACAGGCCCCCTGCCCAACTGGCACCGCCCCGCCCAGGACACGCGGGGCGGCCGGGCGTCAGCCGTCGATCATCCGTAGCCCAGTGCGTGCAGCCGTTCGTCGTCGATGCCGAAGTGGTGGGCGACCTCGTGAACGACCGTCACCTCCACCTCCTCCACGACCTCTTCCCGCGTCGCGCACATGCGCAGGGTGGGCCCCCGGTAGATCGTGATGCGGTCCGGCAGCACACCGGCGTACCACTCGCCGCGCTCGGTCAGCGGCGTGCCCTCGTAGAGGCCGAGCAGCTCCGGCTCCTCCGCCGCGGGCTCGTCCTCCACGAACACGGCGACGTTGTCCATGAGCCGCGTCAGCTCCGGCGGGATCCGGTCCAGACCCTCGGCGACCAGTTCCTCGAACTCCTCGCGCGTCATCTCCAGCACCCCGCCATTGTCCGGCACGGGGGCCCGTCCGGGCGGCCCGGCGGAGGCCCGCGGCAAACCGTTTTGGCGATCGGTCCCTGCATCCCATATGCTTCTCACGTCCCCGAGGCGCTGCGAAGCGCCCAGGTGGGCCATCAGCCCTCATCGTCTAGTGGCCCAGGACGCCGCCCTTTCAAGGCGGTAGCACGGGTTCGAATCCCGTTGGGGGCACGCTGGAACGTGTGCGAGACTAGTTCTCGCACATGAGCAAGGTCCTGTGGAGCAGTTTGGAGTGCT
>NZ_JAIXMK010000266.1:0-1112 GCF_020328095.1 Streptomyces sichuanensis | reverse complement strand
CTCGACAGAGTGCCCGTAGGCCACCAGTGCCGATCCCGCCACGAAGACCGAGGCCGTCACCAGCAGTCCCGTACGCCCCAGCCACGGAACCTGCGAGCGGTCCGGCACCAGGGCCTCGGCCAGCGCGATCGCGACGTTGGTGCTCCACACGGCGTGCATCGTCAGGACGGCGATCGTCAGCCACACGCCCATGCCGAGCGCCGGTATGAACGTCGCCCCCATGAGATCGTGGCCCGCGTAGTGGCGGTTGAAGAGCATCTGGTCGACGAGGCCCTCCTCAACAAGACCGTAGGCGACCCCCAGCACCAGCATCGCCGCCGGCCCGCGCCCCGCACGGCGGGCAGCCTCCCGGACGAGCAGCGCCCCCGCCCCGTACATGGGCGCGAGCAGGGGCAGGAGAAGGACGATCTCCGGGACCGTGAGATTGCCGAGGAGGCACTCCCCGATCAGGGGTGCCAGGGCGAACAGCCCCAGCGCGGGGGCGATGCGACGCAAGCGTGCGGTGCTCATGCAAGGAGTGTTGCCCGCCGTCACCGGCCGCCGACAGCGCCGATGGTCTACGAAGCAGCGACCGAAGTTCAGCTCCGGCGAGCCGGAAGTCTCCCGCCCCCGCCCCTCCCTCAGCGCCGCAGGAGGCGCTTTTGCACCGACTCCAGCGGCCCGTGCGGGAAACGGCGCAGCCACAGGTGGGAGGCGGCCATGAGGAGGAGGCACACCACCGCCCACAGGCCGATCACCCACCAGGGGCCCGCGTCGTGGAAGCGGGCCGCCAGCCCCAGGCCGATGCCGTACGAGGCCAGCATGCACAGCACGTTCTGGGCGACGTAGCAGGACAGCGCGGTGCGCCCGACCGAGGTCAGCCCCGTGGTGAGGGGGCCGGTGCGGCGCAGCCGGTCGGTGATCACACCGATCAGGCCGATGTAGCCGAGTGCCACGACCGGGGCGGCGACGTAGCGGCCGAGCAGGAAGCAGTCGGCACCGCCCAGGCCCGTCGCGACGTTCAGCGGCAGTCCCACGCCCAGGCCCCAGCCGAGCAGGCGGGTGCGGATGCGGCGTCCGGTGGCGTCCGGCGCGAACGCTCCCGCGCGGTAGAGCCGCACGCCGAGCAGGAA
>NZ_JAIXMK010000265.1:0-1254 GCF_020328095.1 Streptomyces sichuanensis | reverse complement strand
AGCCGCAGGGTGCCGTCCTCGCCGGCCGTCGCCAGCGACCGGCCGTCGGGGGAGAAGCCGATGCCGTGCACGGGCCCGAGATGACTGGCCAGCACCGCGGTCCGGCGCCGGCCGGCGAGGTCCCACACACACGCGGTGTCGTCCTGGCCCGCCGCCGCCAGGCGCGTGCCGTCGGGGGAGAACGCGACGGCCAGCACGGAGTCCTGCATGCCCTTCAGGGCCGCCTCCCGTTCACCGGTCGCGGTGTTCCACAGCCCGACGTCGTCGCGCCACTCGCCGGCCGCCAGGTGCCGTCCGTCGGGGGAGAAGGCCAGGGAGTGCACCTGGCCGTGGGCCGTGGTGCCGATGACCCGCGTCCGTCCCGTCCCCGTGTCCCTGAGCCACACCCGCCCGTCCAGACCGGCCGCGGCCACCTGCCCCCCGTCACGGGTGACGGCCACCGCGTACAACGGCCCGAGGCCGGCGTCGGCGGTCTCCGGACCCGCCGCGGCACCCGGGCGTACGAGCCGGACCGTCCCGTCCCGCCCCGCCGACGCCAGCAGCTCGCCGCGACCGGACAGGGCCACCGCCCGGACCGCGCCGCGGTGTCCGCCCGCCACGCGGGAGACGCGCCCGGTGCCGGCGTCCCACAGCGACACCGCCCCCGTGTCGTCGCCCCAGGCGGCGAGCCCGCTCTCCCGGGCGACGGCCAGCGCCCGTACGGCCGCACGGCCCCCGGCGACGACGCGTCCCCGCCGTCTGCCCGTCGTGTCCCACTGCCGTACGGTCCCGTCGGCGCTGGCCGACAGCAGCCGGCCGGCGCGCGGCTGCCACGCCGTGGCGAAGACCGGACCCCGGTGCCCCGTCAGCCGCCCGGCGTAGGACTGGGCCTGGGAGCTGAGGACCGCCCCGGCCGCGGCGGCGGTGTGCGCCTGCCGCCAGGCGGCGGTCGCCAGCAGCATCGAGACCTCCGGCCGGGAGGCGCTCAGCGCGGTGGCGCGGAAGGCGAGTCCGGCAGAGCGGGCCGCTCCCCGTTCGGCCACGGCCTGCCGCCCCTGGTGGAGTGCCACCGCGCCCCCGGCCAGCGTCAGCACCAGGAGCACGGCCAGGGCCGCCAGCAGGCGGTGCAGCCGGCGGGTGCGCTGCCGTTCCGCCGCGAGTTCGGCGGCGGCGTGGGCCGTCGCCGCGTCGACGAACGCCTGCTCGACGGCGCTGACCGTGCCCAGGGGATGCGCGACCAGCTCCCGGGCGGCCGCGAGCCGGCTGCCCCGGGGC
>NZ_JAIXMK010000264.1:0-1273 GCF_020328095.1 Streptomyces sichuanensis | reverse complement strand
GTTCACCCTGACCCAGGTCTGACGGCCCCCCCTCCCGGTGAGCGCGTCCCCGCACGTGAACCCCCGGCTTCCCGGGTTCCTTGCGGGGCCTTCCGCGTCCCTCAGCGAAGGTCGGTGACCGGGACGTCCTGTCCCAGACCCCGACGGATCGCGATCTCCACGGGTGAGTACGCGCCGTCGGCCCGCTCCAGTTCGTACGGCGCTGCCGGCATCAGCGGCGGCTGGGCCATCAAGCGCGGTCGCGCCCCATGGTGCGGTTGTGCCGCGTGCACCAGGAACGGATGACACAGGAAGACGTCGCCGGGCGACCCGGTGGCGAGCGCGAGCGGCCGGTGGCCGGACGCCGCGACCAGGTCGGGCGCGAGGGTCAGCCCGCTCGCCCCGTCCTCCCCGTATGTCTCCAGCACCTTCGGCACGTCGAGGTGTGAGCCGACGCGGATCCGTGTCGGGGCGTCCTCCTCACCGACCTCGCTGAACAGGAACAGCATCAGCAGCGCCCGTCCTCGGGAGCGCAGATTCGTGAAGTACCAGCTCTCGCCCTCCGGCAGATAGCTCCCCTCGACATGCCAGCCCGCGTCGTCCGGCTCCTCCTCGTGAGGGAAGCGCAGGGGGAACGTGCCCAGCGAGTAGCGGGGCTCCCAGCGTCCCGCGCCGACGAGCAGGTCGTAGGCGCGGTGCAGGGACGGGGAGTTGGGTGCGGCGGCGAACGGCCCCTGCGCCATGCCCGCCACCCAGTGCACGGGCTGCGTCCACGTCGCTGGATCGTCCGGGTCACAGCCCGTCTCTCGCCACAGCAGTCGCGCGCAGTCAGCCGCCACGCGGGGCGCGACGGCGCCCTCCAACTTCACGAAACCGTCGCGGAGGAAGCGGGATACCAAGGTCGTGTCATCCATGCCTCCATCGTGCGGCGGCACCGGTCCCCGCCACCCGACATCCTGCGCACCGTCTTTGTGGGGTATTCACCGAGCCGGTTGATGCGGCTCCGTTCACGACCCGGCGTCGGTCACGGACTTCCTCCGGGGTTCGCTCCGCGGCTGGTGGTCCGGGTCACGCCGGCGAAGACCGTCGTGGCCAGCACCCAGCCGGCGACGATGAGGGCGTAGGAGAGCGTCTGGTACCAGCCCTGCGGGGCGAACGCGCCTTCCTGGCCGAAGGAGATCACCGGCAGCAGCAGGTCGAGCGTGAAGAACACGGGGTTGAAGTCGGGGGCCTCGTCCGCCTTCAGCGGGGGCGGGTGGTGCAGGCCGTAGACGACCGATCCGACGGCGAGCAG
>NZ_JAIXMK010000263.1:0-1339 GCF_020328095.1 Streptomyces sichuanensis | reverse complement strand
GAGGTCGGTGCGGCCGACGGTGACGGTGGTCTTCAGCTTGGGCGTGCCGCCGGTGATCCGGAAGCCCTGGGAGGGGTCGTCGGCGAAGCAGGAGGCGGCGGTCAGGGCCCATTGCTGGTCGACCAGCGCCCCGGTGCAGCTGCGCTTGCCGTCACCGATGTCGACCTTCGCGGTGAAGGCGTACTGACCGTCCTTGGCCTCGTCGCCGACGACTGCGGCTGCGGGGGTCGCGGTCAGGGCGGCGGCGCCGATGGTGGAGGCGATGAGGCCGGTTGCCCACGCGAGGCGTGAACGCTTGTCGAACATGGGAGTGGTGCTCCTGGGGATGTGCGGAGGAAGAACAAGGCCCCGCCCAGCCGGGGGTCGCCGGAGGACGGGGCCCTAGGAGAGCGACGGGTCAGCCGACGAGCTGGACCTCGGCGTTCGGGGTGCCGCTGTCGGTGACACTCGGGTAGTAGCTCAGGTTGCCGTCGTTCCAGCGGATGAGAACGTCGCTGGGACCGCCGTTGGCGGAGGTGAAATTACCCACCGTCATCTGGGCCATGTTCTTCCAGGCCGACTTCTCGGCACGGACCTGGGTACGGCCGTGGTAGCCCGCCGTGTCGACGCCCGGGAAGACCTGGTTCTGGCCGTCCTTCCACTGGACCATCAGGTCGGCGGTCTTCTTGCCGGCGAACTCACCCGCGGCGATCTGCAGGGCGTCGTCCCCCCAGCCGTTGCTGGCCCGGGTCAGCTGGGTCTCCTTCGCGACATCATTGACGCCGGTGTCGGAGTACATCGACGAGGAGCCGTCCTCCCACAGGACGAGCAGGTCGTCGCGGAGGGCGTTGCCCGTGAAGCGACCGGCCGTGATCATCTTGGCGTGCGAGTACCAGGAGCCGACGGGGGCGAGGGTCTTCTCGTCGTGGAAGCCCTTCGTGTCGACGTGGGTGTACGTCGACAGCTTGCCGCTGGCCCATCGCACGGTGAGGCCGTCGCTGCCGTTCTCGGCGACGCGGGTGCCCGTGAGAGTCTTGGCGTCCTTCCAGTAGCTGCCCGCGCTCGCGACCTTGTACTCGGCGGTGAAGGGGGTCTTCGGGTCGCTGTGGTCGGCGCCCTGGAAGACCGAGGCCGAGCCGTCGTTCCAGACGACGAACAGGTCCATGCGGCGCTTGCTGTTCGTCGCGCCACCGTCGGTGAAGTGACCGGACGCCATGAGGCGCGCGTTCTTCCAGTTGGCGCGGGTCAGCACCGTACGGGCGTAGGTCTGCTGGACCCAGTCGGCGACGTCGTCGGTGCGGGTGCCGGTGGCGCCCTTGCGGGTCTCGGTCTCGTCGGTGCCGAAGCAGCCGCCCTGCCA
>NZ_JAIXMK010000262.1:0-1340 GCF_020328095.1 Streptomyces sichuanensis | reverse complement strand
TCCCGGGCGCATCGCGGTGCGGGACGGACTGCGTTCCCTGACGTACCGCCAACTGGACGCCCGCGCCGAGGAGATGGCGGCGGCCCTGTGGGCCCACCGGCCGGGTCCGCGGCGCCCGGTGGGCGTCCTGCTGGAGCGGTCGGCGGACATGGTGGCCGCGGCCCTGGCGGTCCTGCGCACGGGGGCGCCGTGCCTGCCCCTGGACCCGGCGACGCCCCGGGCCCGGCTGGAGCCCCTCCTGCAGGCCGCCCGGCCGTCGGTGGTCATCACCGCGGGCGAGCCGGACGCCCGGCTGCCGGCCGGCTCCGCGCTGCTCCGCACCGACACGGACCTCCCACCCGGCCCGCACCCCGGTCCGCCGGGGCCCGGTCCGTTGCCGGTCGGTGGTCCGGCCGTCGTCCCCGCCCGGGACACCCCCGCGTACACGCTGTTCCCGCCCGCCGCCGACAGCCGGGTCCGGCCCGTGCGGTTGTCGCACGGCAGCGTCCTGGAGCTCTTCGCCGGGGCCGCGGACCGCCACGGCTTCTGCAGCGAGGACGTGTGGGCGCTGTCCCATTCCGTCGCCCTCGACGTCTTCGTACGGGAGATGTGGGGAGCACTGCTGTACGGCGGCTGCGCGGTCGTCGTGCCACCGCACACCGCCGACGACCCGCGGGCCCTCCTCGACCTGCTGCGCAGCGAGCGGGTCACCGTCCTGCACCGGAGCCCCGCCGCCCTCCGCCGGCTGCTGGCCGAGGACGCCCGGACCGGCGGCCGCCGGCTGCCGCTCAGGTGCGTGGTCCTCGACGGCGGGCACCCCCGTGACGGCGACCTCGCCCCCTGGCGGGCCGCGTACGGCGAGGCCGCTCCCCGGCTCGTCACCCTCGACGACGACACGGCGCAGGCCACGGGCAGCGCACCCTTCGCCCTCGTCGGCGCCGACGACCGCGAACGGCTGACGGCGGGCGGCGTCGTCGAGGACGCCTACCCCCTCGGCGCCGTGCAGACGCGCCTGTTCCTGCGCAGCGCCTACCGCCCGGCCACCGCCCCGGCCTGCGACCTGTTCGTGTTCCGGCTGGGGGCCGCCTACGACCACGACGCCCTCACCCGTGCCGTGGCGCGCGCCGTCGCCCGGCACGACATCCTGCGGACGTCGTTCCGCTTCGCGGGCCGCACCGAGCCGCTGCAACTGGTGCACCGCACGGCGAGCGCCCCGCTGAGCGTGCGGGACCTGCGCGGACTGTGCCCGGGCGAACGGGCGGCGGAGACCGCGGCCCTGGCGGAACGCGAGCGCACCGCGCCCTTCGACTGGTCGGCGCCGCCGCTCATGCGCTGCGGCGCGTACCTCCTGGACGACGGGG
>NZ_JAIXMK010000261.1:0-1354 GCF_020328095.1 Streptomyces sichuanensis | reverse complement strand
GAGGACCGTGACCGCATCGCCCGTGACCTGCACGACCTGGCCATCCAACGGCTCTTCGCCGCCGGCATGACGCTGCAGAGCGCCGACCGTTTCATCGACCACCCCGAGGCCGCGGAACGCGTCCGGCGGGCGGTCGACGACCTGGACGAGACCATAAAGATCATCAGGTCGACGATCTTCGGCCTGCGGTCGCGGGAGACCGCCCCGCAGCACGGGTTGCGCACCCGGGTCGTGCAGACCGTCGGCGAGGCGGGCGCGCTCCTCGGCTTCGCCCCGGCCCTGCGCATGGAGGGCCTGCTGGACACGCAGGTGCCACGGGCGGTCGTCGACGACGTGGTGGCGGTGGTGGGCGAGGCGCTGGCCAACGTGGCCCGGCACGCCGGCGCCGGCGCGGCGGCCGTCGCGGTGGTCAACGACGGCCGCCACCTGGTCCTGACCGTCACCGACGACGGCACCGGCCTGCCCCCCGGCGGCCCCGCCCGCCGAAGCGGCCTGCGCAACCTCTCCGAACGCGCAACCCACCACGGCGGCGACCTGACCCTGACCACACCCCCTGAGGGGGGAACGACCTTGACGTGGCGCATTCCGCTGCCTGGGGATGGTGCCTGACGGGGGGCGGACGGCGGGATGGGCGGGTGGGGTGCTGCGCTGCCCGGTCATCTGAGGGCGGCCGTACTGCGCCTGGCGGCCAGCTGGGGAGTGCGGTGCGGTCGCCGGGGCGAAGCCCTCGGGGTCCGGGGCGGCAGCCCCGGGAAACGGTGAAAGGGCGGGGCTGGGGGACCCATTCCCGCCGCAGCGGTGCTCAGCCACGTTATACCGGCCCGGCGGTGCCGGAACCGTCTCGGCCGAGCACCCGGCAACGGCTGCCCATGCAGCACCGCCGCCGACGCAGAGCTCCGACGTGCTGCCCACCGCCGACGGCGCCCAGCCGTGCTGCCCCCGCCGACGCCGCAGATCCGGCCCCGGGCCCCGTCGATCAGGCCCCGGCCAACCCCGGCCACACCGCACCGGGCCCCGTCGATCAGGCCCAGGCATGCCCGGCCACACCGCACCCCGCACCGGACCCCGGGCGCCGCCGACCAAGCCTCGGCCGGCCCCGGCCACGCCGTACCCCGCACCGGGCCCCGGCGCCGACGGCGCCCCAGGCCGGCCCGGCCACGGTCACCCCACCGTCCGCGGAGCCGGCCCGTCAGCCACCCCGGCGCTCAAGGCGGCCCGAAGGCACCGGAAGGCGACCCGAACGCCGCACCCTCGCACCCGGCAAGCAGCGCAGCCCCACGGTGGCATCAGCCACCCACGCGCCGGCCCGCGCCCCGCGCGGACGGTTCGCGGCGGTCGGCGGCCGCGGCCGCCG
>NZ_JAIXMK010000260.1:0-1410 GCF_020328095.1 Streptomyces sichuanensis | reverse complement strand
GCCGACCGGGCGCCGGGCGCGCCGCGAGGCGGCAGGCGAGGCCGCGGGTTCCGCGTTCGCGTTGCCGCCGGCCGAGGCGGACCGCACGGCCGAGGCCGCCGAGACAGCGGCGCCGACGGGCCGACGGGCCCGCCGCGGCGTGGCGGAGGCGGCACCGGAGGCCCAGATCCCGAGCCAGGCGACGGACGAATCGTCCGGCCCCCGCCCGGCGTTCGCACTGCCGCCGGCGGACTCCGACCGCACGCCGGAACCCCCTGTGCCCCCCGTGTCTCCCGTGTCCCCTGCCGACGAGGCGCCCGCCTACACCCCCCGCGGTGGAACGGACGCCTTCCTGGACTCCCCCCGGCCCACCCGCCTCCGCCCGAACCCCGGCCCCGCGGAGCCGACGGCACCGGGTGCGGGAGTGGGAGCGGTGGCGTACGGGCCCGACGGGGTGCCGGTCCCGACGGGCGGCAACGCACGGCCGCAGGGCGCGGGCAGCGTGCCGACCCCCCGCACCGACGGCACGCCCACGCCCGGTGGCGGCGGCGTACCGGTGCCGGGTGCCGGCGGTGCGCCCGCAGCTGGTGGCATGACGGTGCCCGGTACGGGCGGTGCGCCCGTTTCCGGGCAGGGCGGTGCGCCGGTGAGCGGTGCGCACGGGGCCGAGGGCCACGGTGCGCATGGAGCCGGACCCGGTGGCGTACCGGTGCCCGGTGCCGGCGGTGCGCCCGTACGCGGGCAGGGCGGTGCGCCGGTGAGCGGTGCGCACGGGGCCGAGGGCCACGGTGCGCATGGAGCCGGACCCGGTGGCGTACCGGTGCCCGGTGCCGGCGGTGCGCCGGTGAGCGGTGCGCGTGTGGCTGGACCCGGTGGTGTGCCCGTACGCGGGCAGGGCGGTGCGCCGGTGAGCGGTGCGCACGGGGCCGAGGGCCACGGTGCGCATGGAGCCGGACCCGGTGGCGTGCCGGTGCCCGGTGCCGGCGGTGCGCCGGTGAGCGGTGCGCGTGTGGCTGGACCCGGTGGCGGCACGCCCGTGCCCGGTGGCAGCGGTGCGCCTGTGCCGGGGCCGGGAGTTGCACCGACGGACAGCACGGGTGGTGCGGGCAGTGCCCACGGAGCCGGGCCCGTGCCGGGGCCGGGCGGTACGGCGGTGAACGGTCCGGACGGACCGCACGGGGCCGGCCCCGCCAGTGCCCGGGCGACCGGGCCGGCGGCCGCGCAGAGCGGCGCGCCGGCGCTCGCTCGGCCCGGCAGCGGCAGCGCTTCCGTGACCGCGACCGATGGCGTCCCGACGCCCGGCCGGGGCCCCGCGCCCGCAGCCGGTGCCGGAGGCGTACCGGTGCCCGGCCAGGACGACGACGCCGTGCCCCCGGCCGGTGGTGCCGGTACGGGCAGCCCGACGGCCCGGCCGCAGGGCGTGACCGCCCC
>NZ_JAIXMK010000259.1:0-1480 GCF_020328095.1 Streptomyces sichuanensis | reverse complement strand
GGGGGGGGCGGAGACGAACGCAGCCCGTCCCCTGCGGTCGCTGTTGCGGTGGCGGGCTTCTAGAGCCGCGCCGTGCTCCGCTTCCGCCTCGTCGACACGGAGGCCGGGAGGCGTAGGTAAGGGGACCATCAGACCACTGTGCGGCCCGGCCAGTCGCTGTAGCGGGTCTCGCCAAGGATCGCGTCACTGCCCGGCACCAGAGTTCCCTCGCTCAGTTCGGCCCCGAAGTAGCGGGCGTGCGGGTCCGTGACGACCTCACGCGGGTCGTTGCGGGCGGTTAGGGCCTGCCGGAAGAACTCGTCCATCCGGAACCGCTCGGGCCCGGCGACCTCGACCCTGCCGTTCAGCGGCGCCCCGGTCGAGATGCGGCCCACCGCCTGCGCGACGTCGTCGCCCGCGATGGGTTGAAAGAGCACCGGGGCCAGCCGGACCGTGCCGCCGACGGTGGCGTCGTCGGCGATGCTCGCGACGAACTCGAAGAACTGGGTCGCGTGCACGATCGAGTACGGGATCGAGGATTTCCCGATCAACTGCTCCTGAGCGACCTTCGCCTGGAAGTAGCCACTCTCGGGCAGTCGGTCGGTCCCCACTACCGAGAGTGCGACGTGGTGGGCGACGCCGGCTGCGGCTTCGGCGGCGAGCAGATTGCGCGTGGAAGTCTCGAAGAACCGCATCACCGCGCTGTCCTCGAAGGACGGCGAGTTCGATACATCGATCACCACGGACGCGCCGGCCAGCACGCCGGTGAGTCCTTCGCCGGTGAGGGTGTTGACCCCTGTCGTCGGTGCTGCAGCCACCGTCTCGTGGCCGTGCCGGGCGAGTTGCGAGACGAGTTTCGAACCGATGTTGCCGGTGCCGCCGATTACGACGATCTTCATGGCGAACCTTCCCGTTCGCCGGGCACCGGCCACCGCTGACACTGGGCAACCCCTGTGGCGGTGGCGGCTCCGGCGAACTTCTTCACGTCGTCCGTTGAGGGAGTGAGGTACGGGGCGACAAGTCGCCGGGGAACTCGTAGGTCCCGGTCAGCGCCTCGGAGTTGCGGTACTTCTTCGCGTTGGAGCGGATCACCGAGGGCGGCATCAGGTGGCCCTTGCCGCCCATGATGAACAGCAGCGGCGCCCGGTCGTCCGGTCCAGGTTCTCGACCACGTCGCTGAGATGGTCGAGGGTTTCGGGGACAGATGCCGCGGCGATGATCTCGGGCTTCTCACGCAGCGCCTCCACCTCGATCCCGAACCCCGGGTACGTCGGCACGACCACCTCGTAGCCCTTCGCCCGGTAGTACTGCACCCAGCGATCCCGGCTTCTGGCGGTCATCCAAAGCCCGTGGATCAGCACGATCGGCGGGGCAGTGGTCGTCGGCTCGCTCATGGCCCTCCTTACCTATTCCAGGGCCGTAACAATCCTCGACCTCGGACAACGGTCGTACAACCGCAGCGATGATGTGGCGGCCCGCCGGCGCACGCTCTGCACCGCCG
>NZ_JAIXMK010000026.1:0-98251 GCF_020328095.1 Streptomyces sichuanensis | reverse complement strand
CCGGTTCCCGGCACCTTTACCGCCCCCACCGCCCCCAGCCAGCCCCCCAACCACCCCCGGCCGGGGCCCTTCGCCCCCTCCGCACCGGCCCAACCCGCCTGGGGGTAAAGTCGTGGGACATCGTTGGTACATATCCCCACAGGAGGCCCCCGGGTGGAGGTCCAGGAGACGCGCGTTCAGACCGACCGCGTCCTCACCATCCCGAACATCCTCAGCATGGCGCGCCTCGTCGGCGTACCCCTCTTCCTGTGGCTGATTCTCCAGAAGCACGACGGCTGGGCCCTCCTCGTCCTGGCGCTCAGCGGCGTCAGCGACTACCTCGACGGAAAGCTCGCCCGGCGCTGGAACCAGGTCAGCAGCCTCGGCCGGCTGCTCGACCCCGCCGCCGACCGGCTCTATGTCCTCTCCACCCTCTTCGGCCTGACGTGGCGTGAGATCCTCCCGCTCTGGATGACCCTCGCCCTCCTCGCCCGCGAGGCGATGCTGCTGGTCATGGTGTGGATCCTGAGGCGCCACGGCTATCCGCCGCCGCAGGTGAACTTCCTCGGCAAGGCCGCCACGTTCAACCTGATGTATGCCTTCCCGTTGCTGCTTCTCAGTGACGGTGAGGGCTGGTTGTCCTCACTCGCCGCGATTTTCGGATGGGCGTTCGCCGGATGGGGTACAACCCTGTATTGGTGGGCAGGGATCCTCTACGTGGTTCAGGTCCGCCGCCTGGTGAAGGCGGACGCCACGGCCGACTGACATCGCCCCGTCACAAGCCTTACCTGGCGTGAAGTCGGCATGACCGTCGTCTCTCAAGGAGGACGCTTCCGACATGAAGGCCGTCGTGATGGCCGGTGGTGAAGGCACCCGCCTTCGCCCCATGACCTCAAGCATGCCCAAGCCGCTCCTGCCGGTGGCCAATAGGCCGATCATGGAGCATGTGCTGCGCCTGCTCAAACGGCACGGGCTCACCGAAACCGTGGTGACTGTGCAGTTCCTCGCCTCACTCGTGAAGAACTACTTCGGTGACGGCGAGGAACTGGGCATGGAGCTGACCTATGCCAACGAGGAAAAGCCACTCGGCACGGCGGGCAGCGTCAAGAACGCCGAAGAGGCGCTCAAGGACGATGCCTTCCTGGTCATCTCCGGCGATGCCCTCACGGATTTCGACCTCACGGACCTGATCCGGTTCCACAAGGAGAAGGGCGCCCTCGTCACCGTCTGCCTCACCCGGGTACCCAATCCGCTGGAATTCGGCATCACCATCGTCGATGAGGAGGGCAGGGTCGAACGCTTCCTGGAGAAGCCGACATGGGGCCAGGTCTTCTCCGACACCGTCAATACGGGCATCTACGTCATGGAGCCCGAGGTCTTCAACTACGTGAAGGCCGATGTGCCCGTCGACTGGTCCGGCGACGTCTTCCCGCAGCTGATGAAGGAAGGCAAGCCGGTCTTCGGTTACGTCGCCGAGGGCTACTGGGAGGACGTCGGCACCCACGAGAGCTACGTCAAGGCCCAGGCGGACGTCCTCGACGGCAAGGTCGACGTCGACATAGACGGTTTCGAGATCTCGCCCGGTGTCTGGGTGGCCGAGGGCGCCGACGTGCACCCCGACGCGACCCTGCGGGGCCCGCTCTACATCGGTGACTACGCGAAGGTGGAGGCCGGCGCCGAAATCCGCGAGCACACGGTCGTCGGCTCGAACGTCGTGGTCAAGAGCGGCGCCTTCCTCCACAAGGCCGTGGTGCACGACAACGTCTATGTGGGGCAGCAGAGCAATCTGCGCGGCTGCGTCATCGGCAAGAACACCGACATCATGCGCGCCGCCAGGATCGAGGACGGAGCCGTCATCGGGGACGAGTGCCTCGTCGGCGAGGAATCGATTATTCAGGGGAACGTCCGGGTCTATCCCTTCAAGACCGTCGAGGCGGGCGCATTCGTCAACACCTCGGTCATCTGGGAGTCCCGCAGTCAGGCCCATCTCTTCGGTGCGCGCGGTGTGTCCGGCATCCTCAACGTGGAGATCACACCGGAGCTCGCGGTGCGGCTCGCCGGGGCGTACGCGACCACGCTGAAGAAGGGCGCGACCGTCACCACGGCGCGTGACCATTCGCGGGGTGCCCGTGCCCTGAAGCGCGCCGTGATCTCGGCCCTGCAGGCCAGTGCCATCGACGTCCGCGACCTGGAGAACGTGCCGCTGCCGGTGGCCCGCCAGCAGACCGCGCGGGGCAGCGCCGGCGGCATCATGATCCGCACGTCGCCGGGCGTGCCGGACTCGGTGGACATCATGTTCCTCGACGAGCGCGGGGCCGACCTCTCCCAGGCCGGACAGCGCAAGCTCGACCGGGTCTACGCCCGCCAGGAATACCGGCGCGCGTTCCCCGGCGAGATCGGGGACCTGTCCTTCCCGTCCAGCGTCTACGACTCCTACACGGGGTCGCTGCTGCGGTCCGTGGACACCACCGGTGTGGCCGAGGCCGGCCTCAAGGTCGTCGTCGACGCCTCCAACGGCAGCGCGGGTCTCGTCCTTCCCAGCCTCCTCGGGCGCCTGGGCGTGGACGCGCTCACCATCAACCCCGGTCTCGACGAGGCGCGCCCGACGGAGACCGCCGACGCCCGGCGCTCCGGGCTCGTACGGCTCGGCGAGATCGTGGCGTCGGCGCGGGCGGCGTTCGGCGTGCGGTTCGACCCGGTGGGCGAGCGCATCTCCCTCGTGGACGAGCGGGGGCGCATCGTCGAGGACGACCGGGCCCTGCTGGTGCTGCTGGACCTGGTCGCGGCCGAGCGGCGCAGTGGGCGCGTGGCGCTGCCGGTGACGACGACGCGCATCGCCGAGCAGGTGGCCGCGTACCACGGCACGCAGGTGGAGTGGACGACGACGTCACCGGACGACCTGACGCGGGTCGGCCGGGCCGAGTCGACCATCTTCGGCGGCGACGGCAGGGGCGGCTTCATCGTGCCGGAGTCCAGCAGCGTCTTCGACGGCACGGCCGCGTTCGTCCGGCTCATCGGGCTGGTGGCACGGACGCAGCTCACGCTCAGCCAGATAGACGCCCGTATTCCGCGCGCTCACGTCCTGCGGCGCGACCTGGCGACGCCGTGGGCGGTCAAGGGCCTGGTCATGCGGCACGTCGTGGAGGCCGCGGGCGACCGGTCGGTCGACACGACCGACGGGGTGCGCGTGGTGGAGGCCGACGGGCGCTGGGTGATGGTGCTGCCCGACCCGGCCGAAGCGGTGACGCACCTGTGGGCGGAGGGCCCTGACGACGCCTCGGCCCAGGCCCTGCTTGACGAGTGGTCGGCCGTCGTGGACGGCGCCGGGCGCTGACACCGTGCACGGGCCGCCCCGGACGTCGTCCTGATGTCCGAAGGGCGGCCCGTGCGGGGCGGGTGGGGCGTCGCTTTCCCGTTCCTGGATTGTCCCGGATCTGTCCCGGATCCGGCGCGCCGGTGGGGCCATTGGGAGACGACGGCCCCGACGTGCGACGATGTGCGGCATGTCGCAGCAGCCCCCCGTTCGGAGCACCTCATCGCCGCCTCCGCGTCCCGATGCCTCCATGTCGCTGCTGACCAATGTGATGGATCACAGCCTGGACGAGGGCTACGCGGAGGCCGCGGCACGGCGCGGCGAGGGCGGCAAGGGCCTTCCGAGTACGCTCCGTGCCAAGGTGGGGCTCGCCGCCGCGCTGCTGCTGTCAGCCGTGGTGGTGACCCTGGGGGCGGCTCAGGCGCGGATATCGGCACCGACGCTGGCCAAGGAGCGGGAGCAGCTCATCCAGCGGATCGAGGCGGAGACGTCGGCCGCCGACACGCTGCAGAAGAACGTCGACACACTGCGGGACGCGGTCGGCTCGAAGCAGCGTGACGTGCTGCAGAAACACGGTGGGGACAAGGCGGAGTTGGTGTCGCTGCTCGCCGGCGCCACGTCCGTGCAGGGCCCGGGGGTCAAAGTGGTCGTCGACGATGCCAAACAGGCCAAAACGGGTGGCGGTGGCCCCCGGGAGAGCAGTGGCTTCTCCGACACGGGGCGCGTGCGCGACCGCGACATGCAGCGCATCGTCAACGGACTGTGGCAGTCCGGTGCCGAGGCCATCGCCGTCAACGGGCAGCGGCTGACGTCGCTGTCGGCGATCAGGGCCGCGGGGGACGCCATACTGGTCGACAACAAGCCGCTGGTGCCGCCGTACACCGTGCTGGCGATCGGGAACGGTCAGCGGTTGAGCACCGCGTTCCAGGACAGTGCCGACGGCCAGTATCTGCACGTTCTGCAACAGAACTACGGGGTGCGCGCCAGCATTTCCGCCCAGGACGAGGTCCGGCTGCCTGCCGCGCCGAGTCTGATCGTACGTACTGCAAAGCCAGGGAAGGGCACATCGTGATCGCCGTATTGGGCCTCATCGTGGGAGTCGTGGTCGGGCTGGTCGTCCGCCCCGTGGTGCCGACGGCGGTCGAGCCCTACCTCCCCATCGCCGTCGTGGCGGCGCTGGACGCGGTGTTCGGCGGTCTGCGGGCGATGCTCGACGGGATCTTCGACGACAAGGTCTTCGTCGTGTCGTTCCTGTCCAACGTGGTGGTGGCCGCGCTGATCGTCTTCCTGGGCGACAAGCTCGGCGTCGGGGCGCAGTTGTCCACGGGTGTCGTGGTCGTCCTGGGTATCCGTATCTTCTCCAACGCGGCCGCCATCCGGCGGCACATCTTCCGGGCGTGAGACCGATGAGCACAGACGACACCCCGGAGATGTCCGGAGAGCCGGGCCGGCCGGAGCGGGCCGGGGAGCCGGAGAAGGCCGGACGGGCGGACGAGGCGCAGAAGCCGCAGGAGCCGCGAAAGCCGCAGAAGGGTGGCGATCCGCAGGAGTCCGGGGAGCCGCGGGAGAGCGGCGAGGCCGGCGCGGAGCCGGAACCCGGGGAGCCGAAGGGCCCGGACGGGCCGCCGCGGCCCGGGCCGCCGCCGGAGCCGGAGCCCGCAGCGGCACCCGGCGCCGGGGCCGGAGCGGCCCCGCAGGGCGGTGCCGTGCCCCGAAAGGAAAGCGCTCCGAAGGCCGCGCCGTTGACGGGACGTCAACGGCTGATGAACGGACTGTGGCCCCCGAGGCTGACACGGGCCCAGCTCACCGTGGCGGTGCTGCTGTGCGTGCTCGGGCTCGGGCTGGCCATCCAGGTCCGGTCGACGAGCGACAACAGCGCGCTGCGCGGGGCCCGCCAGGAGGACCTGGTGCGCATCCTGGACGAGCTCGACAACCGCACCAAGCGGCTGGAGGACGAGAAGCGCCGGCTGGACAACCAGCGGACGGAGCTGGAATCCAGCTCCAACCAGGCCGCCGAGGCCCGGAAGCAGACGGCGCAGAAGGAGGAACAGCTCGGCGTGCTCGCGGGTACGGTGGCGGCGCAGGGGCCCGGCATCGAGCTCACCGTGAGCGACGCGAAGGGTGCGGTCGAGGCGGACAAACTCCTCGACACCATCCAGGAGCTGCGGGCTGCGGGGGCGGAGGCGATCCAGATCAACGACGTCCGGGTCGTGGCCGACACCTATTTTTCCGGCTCTGCCGGAAAGGTGGAGATCGATGGGAAAAAGGTCTCCCAGCCCTATAAGTTCAAGGTCATCGGCAAGCCGCAGGACCTGGAGCCCGCGCTGAACATCCCCGGTGGTGTGGTGCAGACTCTGGAGAAGGAGCAGGCGGGAGTCAGTGTCTCCCGGTCTGAGAAGATCATTGTCGACGCCTTGCGCCCGGCGAAGCGGCCTGACTACGCTCGGTCGTCATCGCAGTGAGAGTGGCGCGCAGACGGGGCCCGCGGGGAGGGCGGGAGGTTGCGGGGGGTCGGCGCACCGGGTTCGTGGTGCGTGATGGAAACTGTCTGTTGACTGCGGACGTTGTGAGGATGTCCAGGTCGGACGGTGTGTGCAGCAAGGGTTTGTCCTGCCCCACGGGCGGGTCTGTTTCGGTCAAGGGGAATCGCCCGTGAAGTTGTTTGCGAAGTTGTTCGGCAAGAGCGCACGCCAGGAGGGCAGCACTGCCCGGCACCGGGCGTCGCGTCCGGTGGACGGCGGCGAGGGGGGCCACGAGGGCCGTCCGCTGTTCCGTGACCAGATGGACGTCGCGGGGACGCCGGGAGGCGACATTCCGGGCAGTCAGGGCGCGTCCTCTGTTGACCCTGCCCAGGCGGGGCGCATAGGTTTCGAGGCACCAGCGACCTCAAGTGCGGGTGGAGGGTTTGCCTTGCCGGTATGTACGAGGTGTGGCCACCGGAACGCCGAGGCCAGCCGGTTCTGTTCCAACTGCGGTGCGCCGCTGCGGCCGGGAGCCGTCGCCGAGCGCGCCTCGGAGACGACCTCGACCATCTCCATCTCCGGTCTTGAGGCGTACGACTCGGAGACGACCGGTCAGACGGCGATCCCGGCCCTGTCGCCCGAGGCGCAGGCCGCCGTCGACGCGCTGCCGTTGGGCTCGGCGCTGCTGGTGGTCCGCCGTGGCCCCAACTCCGGCAGCCGCTTCCTGCTCGACGCCGACGTCACCACGGCGGGACGGCACCCGCAGAGCGACATCTTCCTCGACGACGTCACCGTCTCGCGCCGGCACGTGGAGTTCCGCCGGGAGCAGGACGGCAGCTTCACCGTCAGCGACGTCGGCAGCCTCAACGGCACGTACGTCAACCGGGAGCCCATCGACTCCGTCGCGCTGTCCAACGGCGACGAGGTGCAGATCGGCAAGTACCGGCTGGTCTTCTTCGGCAGCCAGCGGGGCATCTGACCCTCTCCCGGACGCCGTCCGGGTGCACTCCAGGGAAGGGCCATGCTTCGAACACCGTCGGGCGGTACCGGATCTTCCGGTGCCGCCGCTGCGGAAGGCCGGCTGGTGAGCATCGGCACGGTGCTCAACCTGCTGCGCGAGGAGTTCCCCGAGGTCACCATCTCCAAGATCAGGTTCCTGGAGGCGGAGGGTCTGGTCGAGCCGCAGCGCACGCCCTCCGGATACCGCAAGTTCAGCACGGACGACGTGGAGCGGCTCGGGCACGTCCTGCGGATGCAGCGCGACCACTACCTGCCGCTCAAGGTCATCCGCGAGCAGCTGGACGCCCTGGCCCGGGGTGAGCGGGTCCAGCTCCCCGCCCCCGCCCAGCCCCGCGACGCGCTCGACGCGCTCGGCCTCCTGGAGGCCCCTGAGGGCCCGCAGGAGGCCGACGGGGTCCCGAGCGGCCAGGAGGGCCGCACGACCGCCCGCATCGGCAGGACGGAGCTCCTGGCCACCGCGGGCGTCACGGAGGGCGAGCTGGCCGAGTGGGAGTCCTACGGCCTGCTCTGTGCCCACCCGGACGGCGGATTCGACGCCGATTCCGTCACGATCGCGCGGCTGGTCGCGGACCTGGGCGGATACGGTCTGGAACCGCGCCACCTGCGCGCCGTGAAGGCCGCCGCCGACCGCGAGGCCGGACTTATCGAACAGGTGATCGCGCCGCTGCGCAGGCACCGCAACCCGCAGACCAGGGCGCATGCCGAGGCCACCGCGAAGGAGCTGGCCACCCTGGCCGTGCGGCTCCACGCCGCCCTCGTGCGGGCCGCCCTGCACCCCCGGGGACAGTGACGCACAGTGCCCGACTACCCAAACCTGCCGGGCACGTCCTAGGGTTGCTGTGTGAACGAGCTCGATGTCGTGGGTGTCCGGGTGGAAATGCCCTCCAACCAGCCGATCGTGCTCCTGCGTGAAGTGGGAGGCGACCGTTACCTCCCGATCTGGATCGGGCCGGGGGAGGCGACGGCGATCGCCTTCGCCCAGCAGGGCATGGCCCCTGCCCGCCCGCTGACCCACGACCTGTTCAAGGACGTGCTGGAGGCGGTGGGGCAGCAGCTCGCGGAGGTCCGCATCACGGACCTGCGCGAGGGCGTGTTCTACGCGGAGCTCGTCTTCGCCAGCGGGGTGGAGGTCAGCGCGAGGCCGTCCGACGCCATAGCGCTTGCGCTGCGCACCGGTACGCCGATCTACGGCAGCGACGGTGTGCTGGACGACGCGGGGATCGCCATCCCGGACGAGCAGGAGGACGAAGTGGAGAAGTTCCGCGAGTTCCTCGACCAGATCTCGCCCGAGGACTTCGGCAGCAGCAACCAGTGAGCGCGTCCGCTGCCGGAGGGCGCCGTGAGGGCGGTACCCGGCCGTGCCACGGGGGCGCCCGGGGGGCCATTCGAGTAGCCTTTCCCGCTACCTGGACACGTAAAACCACTCTCAGGGTGATTATCACTCGGCGTGCCGAGTGTGGCGATCGTTGACGCACCCCGAGCGACTGCCTACCGTCGAGAAGGCAGGTCAAGGACGGAGGTCGGCGTGAGAAGCACGGGCGACGGTACGGCGGTTGGCGGTCCGTATCCGCTGCATGGGGGAGCGGTCGAACCAGTGCCCCGCTATTCCGCTACGGCGGCGGTCACCACTCCGCGGGGGAGCGATTCCGACGGTCCCGACGGCTCCGGCTCCCGGGGCTCGGACGGCATCGGATACCGGGGGCCGACGGCATGCGCGGCGGCGGGCATCACTTACCGGCAGCTGGACTACTGGGCGCGCACGGGCCTCGTGGAGCCCAGCGTCCGGCCCGCGTACGGCTCGGGCAGCCAGCGGCTCTACAGCTTCCGGGACGTCGTCGTCCTGAAGATCGTCAAGCGGCTGCTGGACACCGGGGTCTCCCTGCAGAACATCCGCACGGCCGTGCAGCACCTGAGCACGCGCGGCATGGCCGACCTGGCGCAGATGACGCTCATGAGCGACGGCGCCACGGTCTACGAGTGCACGTCGCCCGACGAGGTCGTCGACCTCCTCCAGGGCGGACAGGGCGTCTTCGGGATCGCGGTCGGCGTCGTCTGGCGCGACGTCGAGAGCGCCCTGGCGCAGCTGCACGGCGAGCGCGTGGACACCGGTGAGACGCTCATCGGCCACAACCCCGCCGACGAGCTCGCGCGGCGCCGCAACCGCGCCGGCTGACCCCGCGCCCCCTCCGGCAGCACCGCGCCGGGCGGGGCGCTCCATCGCTGGTCAGTGCGATTGTCAGTGGTGTGCGGCAGCATCTGTCGTGTGAGAGGTGCACCGACGATTCTGCATCTGGACATGGACGCCTTCTACGCTTCGGTGGAGCAGGCGGCCAAGCCCAGCCTGCGCGGGAAGCCCGTGGTGGTCGGCGGGGTCGGCCCGCGGGGCGTCGTGGCCACGGCCTCGTACGAGGCGCGCGTCTTCGGCGTCCACTCCGCCATGGCGACCGCCCAGGCCCGGCGGCTGTGCCCCAACGCCGCCTACCTCACCCCCCGGTTCAGCCTGTACCAGCAGATCAGCCAGGTGGTCATGGGGCTGCTGGGGCAGCTGTCGCCGCTGGTGGAGCCCCTGAGCCTCGACGAGGCGTTCGTCGACCTCGAAGCGGGTGGCGTCGAGCCCTCGTCGGCGGCCGTCAGGGCCGTGGGGGAGCGGCTGCGGCGGGACATCACGGCGGTCACGGGGCTCACGGCCTCGGTGGGGCTGGCGGGCTCCAAGATGCTCGCCAAGATCGCTTCGGAGGGCGCCAAGCCCGACGGTCTCCTGCTCATCGAGCCCGGCACCGAGCTGGACCTGCTCGGCCCGATGTCGGTGCGCGCCATCCCCGGCGTCGGCCCCGCCACCGCCGAGACCCTGCGCCGGGCCGGGATCACCACCGTGGCGGAGACGGCCGGCGCCGGCGAGGACGAGCTGGTGCGGCTGCTCGGCAGGGCCCACGGCGCGGGCCTGTACGCGCTGGCCACCGGCCACGACGACCGCCCCGTCGTCGCCGAGCGCGACGCCAAGTCCGTCTCGGTCGAGGACACCTTCGCCGAGGACGTCACCGACCGCACCCGCGTCCAGCTGGAGCTCGCCCGCCTCGCCGACCGGTGCGTCCAGCGGCTGCGCGGCGCCGGGCGCTCCGGGCGCACGGTCGTCATCAAGGTCCGGCGCTACGACTTCTCGACGCTGACCCGCTCCGAGACGCTGCGCGGGCCCACGGACGACCCGGCGGTCGTCCGCGAGGCGGCCGCCCGGCTGCTCGACGGCGTCGACACCACCGCAGGCGTGAGGCTGCTCGGCGTGGGTGTCTCCGGCCTCGCCGACTACACCCAGGAGGACCTCTTCGCCCAGGCGGCCGGCGAGGCCGCACAGGGCACCGGGAGCGAGCTGCAGGAGGCCGCCGAGCCGCAGGAGCCGGCCGGCGCCGCCGGGCAGCCCCGGCGGTGGCTGCCCGGGGCGGACGTCCTGCACGCCGAGTACGGGGCGGGCTGGGTCCAGGGCAGCGGCGTCGGCCGGGTCACCGTCCGCTTCGAGCAGCCCTGGTCCGCGCCCGGCCGGGTCCGCACGTTCAGCGTCGACGACCCCGACCTCACCCCGGGCGAGCCCCTGCCGCTCGTGCGCGACGAAGCCGCTCAGCCCCCGGCCTTACCGGGCTCCTTCGCCGACGGCGGGGCGGGCGTTCCCGGCGGTGAGCCGGTGGCGTCCGGTGCCGGGAGGGCGAGCCCGTAGTGGTGGTAGAGCTGCATCTCCTGCTCGGGCGAGAGGTGCCGGCCCACCCCGAAGCCCGGCGCCTGCCGGATCAACGACCGCTCGTAGGGGATGCGCAGCACGTCGTCCTCCACGCGGCTCGGCTCCAGCGGCACGAAGGCGTCCCGGCCGAAGAGGCCGGTGCGCACGGCCGCCCACTCCGGTTCCCCGGTCACGTCGTCGAGGTACACCTCGTCCACGGTGCCGATCTTGATGCCGTTGCGGTCGAGGGCCTTGCGGCCGATCAGGCTCCGGGGATCGATGTCGGTCTGCACGTTTCCTCCCGTGGGTCGTCCTGGTCGCCCGAGCCGCCCCGGGAACCACGAAAGTGCACAAACCGGGAACCGGCCACTCGGGAGATCCGCCCGGAAAGGCACGCTGGTAGGCTGGCGATTGGCCGCAGACCCGTGCGGGAGAGTCCTCCACCAAGACCCAGTCCGGACACCGGACGCAGGGCCCTGGCGGGAGGCGCCGAAGGAGCAAATCCTCCCCGGAATCTCTCAGGCACATGTACCGCACAGGCGAGGTCACTCTGGAAAGCAGGGCGGGCCCCGGTCAGGCACGAACGCCGAGCCCTTCCTCACCGACGGTGAAAGCCGGGCCGTAGTGCGTGGCCCGGTGAAGCTCTCAGGTTGAGATGACAGAGGGGGAGGCCGTCCGGGTACCCGCGCCGTGGTACCCCTCGCAGGTCGTGACGACCAGGAGGCCCCCGCAGATGTCAGCCCACCGCAGCTCCCTTTCCGACCTGGAACGTGGCACGCCCTTCGAGGCCCGCCACATCGGCCCCGACGGCGAGGCCCAGGCGAAGATGCTCGCCCAGGTCGGCTTCGGCTCGCTCGACGAACTCACCGCCGCCGCCGTGCCGGCCGTGATCAGCAGCACCGAGGCCCTGGCCCTGCCCGACGCCCGCACCGAGGCCGAGGTCCTCGCCGAGCTGCGCACCCTCGCAGACCGCAACCAGGTCCTCGCCCCCATGATCGGCCTCGGCTACCACGGCACGTTCACCCCGCCGGTGATCCTGCGCAACGTCATGGAGAACCCCGCCTGGTACACGGCCTACACGCCGTACCAGCCCGAGATCTCCCAGGGCCGGCTGGAGGCGCTCCTCAACTTCCAGACCGTCGTCGCCGAGCTGACCGGACTGCCGACCTCCGGCGCCTCCCTCCTCGACGAGGGCACCGCGGCGGCCGAGGCGATGTCGCTCTCCCGCCGCGTCGGCAAGGTCAAGAACGGCGTCTTCCTCGTCGACGCCGACGCCCTGCCGCAGACGGTAGCCGTCATACAGACGCGGGCCGAGCCCACCGGCGTCGAGGTCGTCGTCGCCGACCTCTCCGCGGGCATCCCCGCCGACATCGCCGAGCGCGGCGTCTTCGGCGTCCTGCTGCAGTACCCCGGCGCCTCCGGCGCCGTGCGTGACCTGCGCCCGGTCATCGAGCAGGCCCACGGCCTCGGCGCGATCGTCACCGTCGCCGCCGACCTGCTCGCCCTGACGCTGCTCACCCCGCCCGGCGAGCTCGGCGCCGACATCGCCGTCGGCACCAGCCAGCGCTTCGGCGTCCCCATGGGCTTCGGCGGCCCGCACGCCGGCTACATGGCCGTCCGCGACCAGTACGCCCGCAGCCTCCCCGGCCGCCTCGTCGGCGTCTCCGTCGACGCCGACGGCAACAAGGCGTACCGCCTCGCCCTGCAGACCCGCGAGCAGCACATCCGCCGCGAGAAGGCCACCAGCAACATCTGCACCGCGCAGGTGCTCCTCGCCGTCATGGCCGGCATGTACGCCGTCTACCACGGCCCCGAGGGCCTCGCCGCGATCGCCCGCCGCACCCACCGCTACGCCACCCTCCTCGCCGAGGGCCTGCGCGGCGCCGGAGTCGAGATCGTCCACGGCGCGTACTTCGACACCCTCACCGCGCGCGTCCCCGGCCGCGCCGCCGAGGTCGTCGCCGCCGCCCGCGAGCTGGGCGTCAACCTGCGGCTGACCGACGCCGACCACGTCGGCATCGCCTGCGACGAGACCACCACCCGGGCCCAGGTGGCGTCGGTGTGGTCGGCCTTCGGCGCCGAGGCCGACATCGAGGCGCTCGACGCGGTGGTCGAGGACGCCCTCCCCGAGGGCCTGCTGCGCTCCGGCGAGTACCTCACGCACCCGGTCTTCCACCAGCACCGCTCCGAGACCGCCATGCTGCGCTACCTGCGCCGCCTCGCCGACCGGGACTACGCGCTGGACCGCGGCATGATCCCCCTCGGCTCCTGCACCATGAAGCTCAACGCCACCACCGAGATGGAGCCGGTCACCTGGCCCGAGTTCGGCGCGCTGCACCCCTTCGCGCCGGTCGAGCAGGCCGCGGGCTACCGCACGCTCATCACGGAGCTGGAGGAGCGCCTCGCCGAGGTCACCGGGTACGACAAGGTCTCCCTCCAGCCGAACGCCGGCTCGCAGGGCGAGCTCGCGGGCCTGCTGGCCGTCCGCGCCTACCACCGCGCCAACGGCGACGACCAGCGCACCGTCTGCCTCATCCCGTCCTCCGCGCACGGCACCAACGCCGCCAGCGCCGTGATGGCCGGCATGAAGGTCGTCGTGGTCAAGACCGCGGACGACGGCGAGGTCGACGCCGACGACCTGCGCGCCAAGATCGAGCAGTACCGCGACGAGCTGTCCGTGCTGATGATCACCTACCCGTCGACGCACGGCGTCTTCGAGGAGCACGTCGCCGACATCTGCGCGGCCGTCCACGAGGCCGGCGGTCAGGTCTACGTCGACGGCGCGAACCTCAACGCGCTGGTGGGCGTGGCCAAGCCGGGCCACTTCGGCGGCGACGTCTCGCACCTGAACCTGCACAAGACCTTCTGCATCCCGCACGGCGGCGGTGGCCCCGGCGTCGGCCCGGTCGCCGTCCGCGCCCACCTCGCCCCGTACCTGCCCAACCACCCGCTGCAGCCCACCGCCGGGCCGGCCACGGGCGTCGGGCCGATCTCGGCCGCGCCGTGGGGCTCCGCCGGCATCCTGCCGATCTCCTGGGCCTACGTGCGCCTGATGGGTGGCGAGGGCCTCAAGCGCGCCACCCAGGTCGCCGTCCTCGGCGCCAACTACATCGCCAAGCGCCTGGAGCCGCACTACCCGGTGCTCTACACCGGCCCCAACGGCCTGGTCGCCCACGAGTGCATCGTGGACCTGCGGCCGCTGACCAAGGCGACCGGGGTGAGCGTCGACGACGTCGCCAAGCGCCTGATCGACTACGGCTTCCACGCGCCGACCATGTCCTTCCCCGTCGCCGGCACGCTGATGATCGAGCCGACGGAGAGCGAGGACCTCGCCGAGCTGGACCGTTTCTGCGAGGCGATGATCGCCATCCGCGCCGAGATCGACAAGGTCGGCTCGGGGGAGTGGGACAAGGACGACAACGCGCTGCGGAACGCCCCGCACACCGCCGCCTCGGTGGCCGGCGTCTGGGAGCACCCCTACAGCCGTGAGGAGGCCGTCTTCCCGGCCGGGGTGTCGGCCGCCGACAAGTACTGGCCGCCGGTGCGCCGTGTCGACGGTGCCTTCGGCGACCGCAACCTCGTCTGCTCCTGCCCGCCGCTGGAGGATTACGACGGCTGACGCGCCTGACGCGTGGCCCCCTGACAGGGGTCGGGGCCGGTTCGGCGTTCGCGCCGGGCCGGCCCCTTCATGTGTGCGTGTTCGTGTGCGCGTGCTCAGGTGTCCGTGTGCGTCCTGTGCAGGACGTGCGCCGCACTAGGCGGCGGTCACCACATGGTCGGTGCCGAGCGACCGGTGCGGGGCGATGATCTGCCCGTCCGGCAGCAGCTCACCGGTGTCCTCGAAGCAGAGGACGCCGTTGCACAGCAGGCTCCATCCCTGCTCCGGGTAGGTGGCCACCAAGTGGGCCGCCTCCCGGTCGCTGGAGTCGGCTGACGGGCACGTGGGCTGGTGCTGGCACATGGAAGGGATCTTTCGCTCTGATGTGGTGGCTGTCCTGCGGCTCGATGCGGTGGTCATGCCGCCCCCCGTTTGAATACGTCGTCGGTCCCAGTGTTGCCCTACGGGCCTGATTCCGCAGGGATTTACCGGTGACGCTCCTCACAGGAGGATGACGCATCACCCGTGCGGGCGGTTGCCTCCAACTCGCCGGTCCCTTTGGGGGGTTCGGGATGGCCGTAACGGGCTAGTCCGTAGGGGTGAGGGGTGGGGACAGCGGTGCGCCCCGCGACTCCCCTGGCTCCAGGGGGCGCGGGGCGCATGACCGTGCGCGTGACTCAGGCGGTCGCCTTGAGCTGCGGGCCGGGGGTCAGCCGGAGGGTGATCACGGGCAGCAGATCGCTGACGCGGTGCGGGCGGTGGGCGGCGATGCCCGGCGGCGCGGGGGCCAGTGGTACGAGGAGGTCGCCCGGAGCGAACAGTTCTGACGAGGCGTCGGCCGTGATGTCGGCGTGCAGCCACAGGGTGAGCATGTAGAGCTCCGGCACCGACAACAGGCGCGGCTGGTACGGCGTCGGCAGCGCCTCGGCCTGGTGCAGGGCCCGCTCGGTGGACGCCAGGTAGGGGCCTTCGAAGAAGTGCGAGAAGGCCCAGCCGTCGGGCGTGAGCATCGCCTCGCCGGCGGCCACCGCCCGGCCGCCTCCCCGGATGAGGAAACGCCAGCCCGTCAGGCGGGTGCGCGGTGCCCCGCCCCGCGGACCGACCCGCTCCAGGACGTGCACCGGCAAGGGGAGTTCGGGGGTGAGTGGCGTCCCGGCGGACCTCAGGGACGGCGTGCGGGCCTCACGGACGGCGGTGGGGGAACCGAGGGCCGTGCGGACGCTGCGGAGGGCAGGCGCGGGGGCAGGGGGGACATGCAGGGGCATGGTGGGTCGCCTCTCGCTTCGGAGACACGGTGGAGCTGGGCAGGTGCGACGACGCTGTCGGCGTGCGGGGGTCAGAGGGGGGCCGGGACCGACTCCGGGGCGCCTACTCTCTGCCTCATTCCGGAGTTTATACGACACGTGTTCACATGGTGTTTCGTCTAGCTGTCGCCGGTATTTCCGACAAGGGGAAATCAGGGCCCGCCCACGAGGGGGATTTCGGTGTTTTTGTGACAGGGTCATACCCATGACCTCGGCCTCTGCAACACAAACGGTAGGCCGGATCTGATCGATGTTTATGCCCAGCGCATTGTCCCGCGCCCCGGTTCTCACTTCATGCCGATGGAATGTGCCGGAGTGCGCTCGGCGAGAGCCTAGCGGGTATGCGGGCGCCGTGATGCGTTATCGATCGCGTCGTCTGGGCATCATCGACCGTGACAAGGCGGTCGGCGCCGTGGGCGACCCGCATGAGGAGGGACGCTTGAATGGGTGAGAAGGTCGTGGCCGTGGGGTTCGACCTCGCCGACCGGCAGCACCACCGGAACAAGCTCCGGCAGTGTCTGGAAGGGCTGGCGAGGCTGCTGGAGGAGAAGCGGTTCGACCGCCCGCGGAATCTCATGGGGCTGGAGATCGAGCTGAATCTCGCGGGCTCGGACGGCATGCCGAGCATGGTGAATGCAGAGGTGCTCGAACGCATCGCGAGTCATGATTTCCAGACCGAACTCGGGCAGTTCAACCTGGAAGTGAACATTGTCCCCCACCGGCTCGCGGGAAGGGTTCTCGACCAGCTCGCCGAGGAGCTTCGGACCGGCCTGTCCTACGCCGACCGCAGGGCCATGGAAGTCGATTCGGGAATCGTCATGATCGGCATTCTGCCGACACTCACGAGTGGCGACCTGGTGTCCGCCAACCTCTCCGACGCCGACCGTTACTTCCTGCTCAACGACCAGGTCGTGGCCGCCCGCGGCGAGGAATTCACCATCGACATCGCCGGCGTCGAACGGCTCACCTGCACCGCCCGGTCGATCACCCCCGAGGCCGCCTGCACCTCCGTACAGCTGCACCTCCAGGTCACTCCGGGCCGGTTCGCGGCCGTATGGAACGCAGCCCAGGCCGTCGCGGGCGTCCAGATAGCCGTCGGCGCCAACTCGCCGTTCCTCTTCGGCCGCGAGCTGTGGCGCGAGTCCCGGCCACCGCTGTTCGTCCAGTCCACCGACACCCGGCCGCCCGAGCTCCAGGTCCAGGGCGTCCGGCCGCGCACCTGGTTCGGGGAGCGCTGGATCAGCTCCGCCTACGAGCTGTTCGAGGAGAACCTGCGCTTCTTCCCGCCCCTGCTGCCCATCTCCAGCGACGAGGACCCCCTGCGCGTCCTGGACGAGGGCGGCGTGCCGATGCTGCACGAGCTCACCCTGCACAACGGCACCGTCTACCGCTGGAACCGCCCCGTCTACGGAGTCGCCGACGGCGTCCCCCACCTGCGGGTGGAGAACCGGGTGCTGCCGGCCGGGCCGACCGTCACCGACGTCATCGCCAACACCGCCTTCTACTACGGGCTGATCAGGGCGCTGGCCGAGGAGCCACGGCCGGTGTGGACCCGCATGCCGTTCGCCGTCGCGGCCGACAACTTCGACACCGCCTGCCGCCACGGCATCGAAGCCTTCCTGCGCTGGCCCCGGGCCGGCCGCAGTGGCGCCCCGGCGCGGGTGCCGGCCGTGCGGCTCGTCCTGGAGGAGCTCCTTCCGCTGGCCGCCGCCGGGCTCGACGCCTGGGGCGTCGAACCCGCCGACCGCGACCACTACCTGGGCGTGATCGAGGAACGCTGCCGGCGCCGGGTCAACGGGGCCTCGTGGCAGGCCGCCACGTACCACCGGGCGCGCGAGCAGGGGCTGGACCGGGAGGCCGCACTCGCCGCCACCACCCGGCGCTACTGCGAGCTGATGCGCACCGGCGAGCCCGTGCACGCCTGGCCCGCCGGCCCCGCCGCCTGACACCGCCGCGCCCCGCCTCCGCACCGGCTCGAAGCCGCCGGGCAGGCTGTGACAGCATGACTGGTCGCGATCACCGGTCGTGCTGCGCGGCCGAGGTGACGGCCAGACGGGAGACGACAGTGCGGCAGAACGCTCGGAACGGCGACGCGGGCACCCGGCCGGAAGCCCTCCCGGGGCCGGCCGGCGACGGGCCGCTCGCGCGGCACGCGCTGCGCACCGAAATGCTGATCGTCCTGGCCCTGTCGCTCGGTGCGAGCGCGGTCTCGTCCCTGATCAGTTTCATCGGCGCGGCGACCCGGCCGGGCGGGCTGAAGGACCAGGCGGCCACCCTCAACCCCTCCCACGCACCCGGCCGGCCCTGGCTCGACCTCGCCTGGCAGCTCTTCGGCATCGCCACGGCCCTGGTGCCCGTCCTGCTCGTGGTCCACCTGCTGACGCGCGAGGGCACGGGGCCGCGGGCGATCGGCTTCGACCGCACGCGACCGGGCTCCGACCTGGCGCGGGGCGCACTGGTCGCCGCCGCCATCGGCGGCACGGGACTGGCCTTCTACCTCGCCGCGCAGGCGGCGGGCTTCAACCTCACGGTGGTGCCGGAGCACCTGCCCGACGTGTGGTGGAAGATCCCGGTGCTGATCGGCTCCGCCGTGCAGAACGCGGTGGTGGAGGAGGTCATCGTCGTCGGCTACCTGCTGCGCCGGCTCGGGCAGCTGGGCTGGACGCCGGCGGCGGCGCTGGCGGCCAGCGCGGTGCTGCGCGGCTCGTACCACCTCTACCAGGGGATCGGTGGGTTCGTCGGCAACATGGTGATGGGCGTGGTCTTCGTCCTGCTCTACCGGCGGTGGGGGCGGGTCGGGCCGCTGGTGGCCGCGCACGCGCTGATCGACGTCGTGGCGTTCGTCGGGTACGCGCTGCTGGCGGGCAAGGTGCCCTGGCTGCCCACGGCCTGAGACCCCCCGGCGTGGGCCGCCCCGAACGCCGGTGGGCGGTCCCGCCTACCCCAGCAGTTCGCCGTCGATGGTGGTGACGGCGGAGCCCGTCAGCAGCGTGCGGTCGCCGCGCAGCGTGGTGCGGACCAGGCCGGTGCGCGCGGACGCCTGCAGGCCCGTGAGCTCCTCGCGGCCCAGGCGCGCGGACCAGAAGGGCGCCAGCGCGGTGTGCGCGCTGCCGGTGACGGGGTCCTCGTCGATGCCGACGTTCGGGAAGAAGCAGCGCGAGACGTAGTCGTAGCCGCGCGTCGGGTCCTCGGCCGGGGCGGTGGCGATGATGCCGCGCCGGGAGTGCCGGCCGAGCGCGGCGACGTCCGGGGCGAGGCCCCGTACGGTCTTCTCGTCGGGCAGCTCGACCAGGAGGTCGCCGATGTGCGGGCCGGTGTCGTACGCGCCGAGCGGTGTGACGCCGAGGGCCTCGGCCACCCCCTCGGGCACGGCGAGCGGGGTGAGCGGCGAGGTCGGGAAGTCCAGGGTGATCGAGCCGTCGTCGTGCGCGGTCGCGGTGAGGATGCCGCAACGGGCGGCGAAACGCACGGTTCCGGTGGCGGCGCCGGTGGTGTGCAGGACGTGGGCCGTGGCGAGCGTGGCGTGCCCGCACATGTCGACCTCGGTGGCGGGGGTGAACCAGCGCAGCGCCCAGTCGGCCTCACCGCCGGCCGGCAGACGGTGGGCGAAGGCGGTCTCGGCGTGGTTGACCTCCATGGCGACGTGCTGCAGCCAGGCGTCGTCGGGGAAGCCGTCGGAGTCGAGCAGCAGGACCCCCGCGGGGTTGCCGGCGAAGGGGCGGTCGGTGAAGGCGTCGACGATTCGTATCCGCATGGCAGCACCGTAGGAGGTCGAAAGAACCGCAGGCCAGGGCCAATTGGCGGAGAGTGGACCGGAAGGGGGGCGCCCACCGGGTGGTTCGTGACCCGGTGGGCGCCGGTCCCGTAGGGGGACGACACCTGGCGGTGCGAGGGTGCGAGGTGCGACGGTGCGACGCGGCGGAGGCGGTCCGGCCGGCGGGCCGTCGGGGCCGGCTCGGGCGGGGCCCGGCCGGCGTTCCGGTCAGGCGCCGACGTAGGCCGCGAGGTGCTCGCCGGTGAGGGTGGAGCGGGCGGCGACGAGGTCGGCGGGTGTGCCCTCGAAGACGATCCGGCCGCCGTCGTGGCCGGCGCCCGGGCCGAGGTCGATGATCCAGTCGGCGTGGGCCATGACCGCCTGGTGGTGCTCGACGACGATGATCGACTTGCCGGAGTCGACGAGCCGGTCGAGCAGGCCCAGCAGCTGCTCCACGTCGGCCAGGTGGAGCCCGGTGGTCGGCTCGTCGAGGACGTAGACGCCGCCCTTCTCGGCCATGTGGGTGGCCAGCTTGAGCCGCTGCCGTTCGCCGCCGGACAGCGTGGTGAGCGGCTGGCCCAGGCTGAGGTAGCCGAGACCGACGTCGGCGAGCCGGTCCAGGATGCGGTGTGCGGCGGGCGTGCGCGCCTCGCCGGCGCCGAAGAACTCACCGGCCTCGGTCACCGACATCGCCAGCACCTCGCTGATGTCGCGGCCGCCGAGGTGGTACTCCAGCACCGACGCCTGGTACCGCTTCCCCTCGCACTCCTCGCAGGGGGCGGAGACGCCGGCCATCATCGCGAGGTCGGTGTAGACGACGCCGGCGCCGTTGCAGGTGGGGCAGGCGCCCTCGGAGTTGGCGCTGAACAGCGCCGGCTTCACGCCGTTGGCCTTCGCGAACGCCTTGCGGATCGGATCGAGGAGCCCGGTGTACGTCGCCGGGTTGCTCCGTCGGGAGCCGCGGATCGCGCCCTGGTCGACCGACACCACGCCCATCTCGGCGGCCCCCGGCTGTCCCGGCAACGACCCGTGCACGAGCGAGCTCTTGCCGGAACCGGCGACGCCGGTGACGACGCAGAGCACCCCGAGCGGGATGTCGACGTCGACGCCGCGCAGGTTGTTCGCCGTCGCACCGCGGACCGGAAGCCGGCCGGTGGGCGTCCGCACCGTCTTCTTGAGGGCGGCCCGGTCGTCGAAGTGGCGGCCGGTGACGGTGCCGCCGGCCCGCAGCCCCTCCACGGTGCCCTCGAAGCAGACGGTGCCGCCCGCCGTCCCGGCGCCGGGGCCGAGGTCGACGACGTGGTCGGCGATCGCGATCGTCTCCGGCTTGTGCTCCACGACGAGCACCGTGTTGCCCTTGTCCCGCAGGCGCAGCAGCAGGCCGTTCATCCGCTGGATGTCATGGGGGTGCAGGCCGATGGTGGGCTCGTCGAAGACATACGTGACGTCGGTGAGCGAGGAACCGAGGTGACGGATCATCTTGACGCGCTGCGCCTCGCCGCCCGACAGCGTGCCCGCCGGCCGGTCGAGCGCGAGGTAGCCCAGCCCGATTTCCACGAACGAGTCGAGGGTCTGCTGCAGTGCGGTGAGCAGCGGTGCCACGGACGGCTCGTCGAGGCCGCGGACCCACTCGGCCAGGTCGCTGATCTGCATCGCGCATGCATCGGCGATGCTGATCTTCTTGATCTTCGACGACCGGGCCCCCTCGCTGAGCCGGGTCCCCTCGCACTCGGGACAGACGCTGAAGGTCGTCGCCCGCTCCACGAAGGCGCGGACGTGCGGTTGCAGCGCGTCGACGTCCTTGGACAGCATCGACTTCTGGATCTTCGGGATCAGCCCTTCGTACGTCAGGTTGATGCCCTCGACCTTGATCTTGGTCGGCTCCTTGTGGAGGAGGTCGTGGAGCTCCCGCTCGGTGTAGTTGCGGATCGGCTTGTCCGGGTCGAAGAAGCCGCAGCCCTTGAAGATGCGGCCGTACCACCCGTCCATGCTGTAGCCGGGGATCGTGAGCGCACCCTCGTCGAGCGACTTGGAGTCGTCGTAGAGCTGGGTGAGGTCGATGTCGGACACCGTGCCCCGGCCTTCGCAGCGCGGACACATGCCGCCGGTGCGGGTGAAGGTCGCCTTGACCGCCTTCTTGGCTCCGCGCTCGACGGTGATCGCACCGGCCGCCCGGACCGAGGGGACGTTGAAGGCGTACGCGCCGGGCGGGCCGATGTGCGGCTTCCCGAGCCGGCTGAAGAGGATGCGCAGCATCGCGTTGGCGTCGGTGGCGGTGCCGACCGTGGAGCGGGGGTCGGCGCCCATGCGCTGCTGGTCGACGATGATGGCGGTCGTCAGGCCGTCGAGCACGTCGACCTCGGGCCGCGCCAGCGTGGGCATGAAGCCCTGGACGAAGGCGCTGTAGGTCTCATTGATCAGCCGCTGCGACTCGGCGGCGATCGTGTCGAACACCAGCGAGCTCTTGCCCGACCCGGAGACGCCGGTGAACACCGTGAGGCGGCGCTTCGGGATCTCGATGCTGACGTCCTTGAGGTTGTTCTCGCGCGCGCCGTGGACGCGGATCAGATCGTGGCTGTCGGCGGCGTGGGCGGCGGGCACGTGCGTGTCCGTCCTCGTGGCCTTGCTCATCGTCTCTCCCTCCGTCGGGCCCCTGTCGGGGCGGGACCGCCCTCGCCGTCTGCGCCGGCGACCCTGGCTCGATCCGATCGGATCCGAGCGTACGTCTGCCGGCTTCCGCCCCGGCCCTCGGCGAAGGCGAAGTGATCGGCCTTCGATGAGAGAGGGCCAGTGGCCCGTGACGGCGAAGGGTGATCCCTCGCGAGCGAACTCCGGTCCGGGGACGGCTTCGGTCAGTGGCCGCCGCTGGGGGTCTCGCAGCCGGAGTGGTCGGGGTAGCCGCCGAAGGAGTCGGCTCGGGTGGAGTCGCGGTTCATCGTGCCCTCCACGCACAGGGGAGAGGAGTCGACCTCGATGAGGAAACCGACCCCGGTGGGGCCGTTCTCGTACGCTCGCACCTTCCCGGCGGGGTAGCCGAGGCCGGTGAGCGCGTTGCGGGTGTGTTCCGGGGCGAAGTCGCCGCGCTTGCGCAGAGGTTCGAGCGCGGCCTCGATGCGCCCGACGGCCGCGAGCCCGTCGCAGCGGCGGCGGCCGTGCAGCGGGAAGGGGACCCTGAAGCCGTGGTTCTCGGCATAGCGGTCACCGGGCGCGGCCGGGCCCGGTGTGTCCGCAGTCGGCGGTGGTGTCGGCGTGGGGCTCTCGCCGGGGCACGGGAAGTCCACCGGTGCACTCGGCGTCGATGGTCCGGTCGGCGTGGGGTGCGTACGCCGGGACGCGTCGGCGGTATCCCCTGACTGCTGTGTTCCGCATCCCGTCGCCAGTACGGCCAGCACCGCCGCCGGCACGGCCAGCACCGCCACCGGCAGCGTCCCGCGCCGGACCCGTGTTCTCTTGATGATCGCCATTCCCCGATCCTCTCCTGGCCAGGCTTGTCGTTCAATCGTTTCCGATATATCGTTGAGTTATCGCGACCGATCAACGATTGGGAGGACGTCATCATGCGTTTTCACGGACACGGTCATGAGCACTGCGGACCGGGCGCCGGTGCGGGACCCCAGGGGTCTCAGGGGCGCGGCGGTCCCGGTGGGCGGCGGGCCGCCTTCGGGCCCTTCGGTCCGCCGTTCGGCGGCCCGCCCTTCGGCGGGCGCGGGCGCGGCGGCCGGGGTGGTGGCCGGGCGCGGCGCGGCGACGTGCGCGCCTCGATCCTGGCGCTCCTCAAGGACCGCCCCATGCACGGCTACGAGATGATCCAGGAGATCGCCGAGCGCAGTGGCGGCACCTGGAAGCCGAGCCCCGGTTCCGTCTACCCCACGCTGCAGATGCTGGAGGACGAAGGGCTGATCACCAGCGAGAGCGAGGGCGGCAAGAAGCTGTTCACGCTCACCGCGGCCGGCCGCAAGGAGGCCGATGCGGGCCCGCAGACGCCCTGGGAGGACGTCGGGCGCGGCATCGACAGGGAGGCCGCCCAGGAGATCCGCCAGGCCGGCTTCGGCCTGATGGAGGCGCTGGGGCAGGTCTGGAAGACCGGCACCCCCGAGCAGCAGGAGAAGGCCCTGGCCGTCCTCAACGACGCCCGCAAGAAGATGTACCTGATCCTCGCCGACGAGGGCTGACCCGGGCACGGGGGTGTTCGCGGGATCCGCATTCGCGAACACCCCCGTTCTCGCGTTCCCGACGGGCGCGCACCGCCCCCCGGAGGACGGCAAACGCCTGCTGTTCTCCTCCGGCCGCGCGTGTTCCTTGACGATGCGTCAGGGCGGTACGAGACTCCGGTTCCGGATCCGATCAGGAACGGAGCCCCGCCATGGCCCCGCGTACGCTCCGGCGCCGGCCCGCGCTCGTCCTTGCCGCCACCGCGCTCTGCGCGGCCCTCCTCGCCGGCAGCGCCCCCGCCGCGGCCGGCCGGGACGCGCCGCCCGGCCGGGCCGCCCGCGACGCCGCGGGCGAACGGGTGCGCGACCTGCTGCGCCGCATGACGCTCGACGAGAAGATCGGGCAGATGACCCAGATCGCCGTCGTCAGGCTGCAGGGCGACTGCCGCGAGAGCGGCGGCGAGCTCCGTGACGCATGCCTGCGCACCGTGCTCCGCGACCACGCCGTCGGCTCCGTGCTCTCCGGCGGAGGCATGGGCCCGCCCCGCAACACCCCGGCCGACTGGGCCCGGATGGTCAACGCCGTGCAGAAGTACGCCCTGGAGCACAGCAGGCTGCACATTCCCGTGCTCTACGGGACCGACGCCGTCCACGGCCACAACAACGTCCTGGGCGCCACCGTCTTCCCCCACCAGATCGGCCTCGCCGCCACCTGGGACCCCGCGCTCGTCCGCAGCGTCGCCGACGCCACCGCCCGGGCCGTCGCGGCCACCGGCATCGACTGGAACTTCGCCCCCGTCGCCGACCTCGCCCGCGACCGGCGCTGGGGGCGCTACTACGAGACCTACGGCGAGGACCCGCTGCTCGCTGGCGCGCTCGCCGCCGCCGCGGTACGCGGGACCGAGGGCGCGCGGGGCGCCAAGAAGGTCGCGGCCACCGTCAAGCACCTCGGCGGCTACTCCGAACCCGCCAACGGGCACGACCGGGTACCCGCCGACGTCTCCCCGCGCTACCTCCAGGACACCCTCCTCGCCCCCTACCGCACGGCGATCCGGGCGGGCGCGCAGAGCGTGATGGTCAACTCGGGGGCACTCAACGGCGTGCCCGCGACCGCCTCGCGCCACCTGCTGACGGACGTGCTGCGCCGGCAGTGGGGGTTCAGCGGCGTCACCGTCTCCGACTGGCAGGACGTACGCGCCCTGTGGACGAAGTACAAGGTGGCCGCCGACTACCCGCACGCGATCGCGCTCGCGGTCAACGCGGGCGTCGACATGACGATGGAGCCCTACGAGGCGGGGGAGTTCACCGACGGGCTCAGAGCGGCGGTCCGTTCCGGGCTGGTCTCCCGCGCACGCATCGACGAGGCCGCAGGGCGGGTCCTGCGGATGAAAGAGAGGCTGGGGCTCTTCGAGCGGCCCTTTGTCGACGCCGGGCGCGCAAACATCGACGTTCTTGGCGCGGACCGCGATCTGGCCCGACGCGCGGCCGCCGCGTCCCAGGTGCTGCTCCGCAACGACAGGGGCGTCCTGCCGATCCCACCGTCCGCCAGGAAGATCGTGGTGGCCGGCGCCCATGCCGACGACATGGTGGACCAGGTGGGTGGGTGGACCGTCGGCTGGCAGCGGGTTCCCGACGGGGTGAGGCTGCCCGGCACGACCGTCCTGGAGGGCATCGAGGAGGCGGCGCCCGCCGGAACCCGGGTCGTCCACGCACCGGATGCCCGCCGTGCGGCGGAGGAGGCCCGCACCGCCGATGTGACGGTCGTCGTGGTCGGGGAGAAAGCAGCCGCCGAGGGGGAGGCCGACAGCCCGAGGCCCGAACTCGCCGCGGACCAGCAGGCCCTGGTGTCGTCCCTGAAGGCGAGCGGGAGGCCGGTCGTGGTCGTCGTGCTCGCCGGGCGCCCCCTGGTGCTCGGTGAGGCGGCCGGCACGGAAGGGCTGCTGATGTCCTGGCTGCCGGGCACCGAGGGCGGGCACGCCGTGGCGGACGTGCTCTTCGGCAGGACCGACCCCGCCGGACGGCTGCCGGTGTCCTGGCCGCGCCGGACCGGCAACGAACCGCTGTACTACCAGCAGTTGCCCGGCACCAACGCGGGAGCGGAGTCCGCGCACGACGTGGCGTACGACTTCGGCGACGGGCTCTCCTACACCACCTACCGCGTCGACTCCCTCGCGCTCGACACGTCGTCCGTGCCGGCCGGCCGTGCGGTGGGGATGACGGTGCGGGTCAGCAACACCGGGGCGCGGGACGGCGGCCTCGTGCTCCCGGTGTACGCCTCCCGGCCGGTGAGCGGCGTCCTGGCGCCCCCGCGGAAGCTGGTGGCCTTCACCACGGTCCGCCTTGGAGCCGGGCAGTCGCGCACGGTGCGGCTCACCGTTCCACCGAGCGCGCTCGCGGTGACGCCCGGCGACCTGGACGGAGCGGGGCCGCCGCACGTCGAACAGGGGGCGTACGTCCTCACTGCCGGGGAGCGCACGGCCGCACTGGACGTCAGCCGGGGCGTACCGGCGGGAAACGCGCGCCCCTGAGACAGAATCCGACACCCCTCCTTCTCAAGGAGGAGAACCGGCCCCTGCGCACCCGACCGGCGTCGGATGCGCGAATGCAACCCTCCGGGGATGCTCTCATCACACGGGACTGATGGGGTGGGAGGGTGCAAAACCGTACACCTGACACCGGATGGGCCGAGGCCGCGGACGGGACGCCGCTGAGCACGGATCTGGCCTCGGCGGTCATGGGTGCCCGCAGGCGGGCCGCGCGCGACGGCGACCGGCAGATCGACACCGCCCACCTCCTGCACACACTGCTGGAAACCGACCCCGGGGCCCGGCAGTCCTTCCCGGGCGGCCCGGCACAGGTCGCCCGGCTGCTCGGCTACCTGGTGCAGCGCACCATCGGCTACGGACTGCGCTGGACCGGCACGGTCGAGGACTCCGGTGCCCTGCCCGTCCTGGCCGCCGCGGTGCCCGGCTGGTCGCCCGCCGCCGCCGGCGCCATGCGGGAGGCGTGCGCGCGGGCCCGCGCACGGGGCGCGGAGCGGGTGGACGGCACGGACCTGCTGGCCGCCCTGCTGCGCGATCCCCGCTGCCGGGCCGTCGACGTCCTGCTCCGGGCCGGCGTCGACACCGCCCTGCTGGCCGCGCACCTGGACGGGCTGCCGGACCGCTCCGTGTGCCCGGGGAAGACGATCTGCCAGGAGGTGCCAGGACCATAAGGGGTGACGGTCCTGTCGAATGCTGTCATGATGCAGCGATGCATGCGTCTCAAGGGAGAAGCGTGGGGCTGGGCCTTGCCCTGGTGTCCGCGCTCGCGTTCGGTGGATCGGGTGTCGCGGCCAAGCCGCTGATCGAGGCGGGTCTGGACCCCCTCCACGTGGTGTGGCTGCGGGTGACGGGCGCGGCCCTGGTGCTGCTGCCCGTCGCCTGGCGCCACCGCGCCCTGGTGACGCGCCGTCCGGCGCTGCTGGCCGGCTTCGGCCTGCTGGCGGTGGCGGGCGTGCAGGCCTGCTACTTCGCGGCGATATCCCGGATCCCGGTCGGGGTCGCCCTGCTCGTCGAATACCTCGCCCCGGCCCTCGTCCTGGGCTGGGTGCGGTTCGTCCAGCGGCGGCCGGTGAGCCGGTCCGCGGCCGTGGGCGTCGTACTCGCCGTGGCCGGACTCGCGTGCGTCGTGCAGGTGTGGTCGGGCCTGAGCTTCGACGCCCTGGGCCTGCTGCTCGCGCTGGGTGCGGCCTGCTGCCAGGTCGGCTACTTCATCCTGTCCGACCACGGCGGCAACGACGACGACGCGGCCGACCCGGTCGGGGTCATCGCGTACGGGCTGCTCGGCGGCGCCGTCCTGCTGACCGCCGTGGCACGCCCCTGGGACATGGACTGGTCGGTGCTCTCCGCGAACGCGGACATGAACGGCGCGGCCGTGCCGGCCGTGCTGCTGCTGGCCTGGATCGTCCTCGTGGCGACGGTGGCCGCCTACCTCACCGGCGTGCTGTCCGTACGCCGGCTCTCGCCGCAGGTCGCGGGCGTCGTCGCCTGCCTGGAGGCGGTCGTCGCCACCGTCCTGGCCTGGGTGCTGCTCGGCGAGCACCTGTCCGCACCGCAGATGGCGGGCGGCGCCGTGGTGCTCGTCGGCGCCTTCATCGCCCAGCGCTCCACACCCAAGGAGGCGCCCGCCGTGCCCGTGGCCGGGGGAGACGGCGGAAGGGCCCGGGAGACGGATGCCGAGAGGGAGTTGTCGGGCGGAGTCCGTCCGGCCTAAGGTGACGATCATGCCGATGACTGTTCTTCCGCCTCCCGCCGCGTAGCGCGGGCGGCCGCTTCCCGGAGGACCGGGCCCGGGACGAGCTCCCGGGCTGATCGCCGCTGCCCGCAGACGGACTACGCGATCATCCATGTCTTCCGCGGGAGAACAGTCGTGCACCATTCCTCTCTTCCGGCCTGCCCTTCTTCGGGCGGGCCGTCCACCGGCGCGTCGTCGTCCACGGGCGGTTCGTCCGTGACGGTGCAGCCCGTCACTCCGTCCCTGGCCCAGCCCGTCGCCTCGCTCCCGGCGGGGTCCGTCGTCCCGTCCCCGGCCGTCCTCTCGGCGACGCCGCGAGCGGTTGCGTCCGTCGGCCGGGGCCTGGCCTGCGTCGTTTTCGCAGCCGTCGCATGGGGCACCACCGGACCGGTGGCCTCCCTGGCCTTCGACTCCAGCGGTCTCGGGCCCGTGGCCCTCACGTTCTGGCGCACCGCCGGCGGTCTCGCCCTCCTGCTCGTCCTCCAGGCCGTCCGTGCGCGACGCCCCCGTCCGGCGCGACCGCTCCCGGCGGGCCCCCGCCGGCCGAACGGGCGGCGGGTGGCGCGCGTCCTGATGACGGGTGCGGGGTTCACCGTCTTCCAGGCCGCGTACTTCGCGGCGGTCGACGGCACGGGGATAGCGGTCGCGACCGTCGTCACCCTGGGCGCCGCGCCCGTCCTCGTGGCTCTGGGCGGCAGGCTGCTCCTGGGCGAGCGGCTGGGCGCGGGCGGTCGGCTGGCCGTGGCCGGGGCCCTGACCGGTCTCGCGGTGCTCGTGCTCGGCGGCGACGGAGCCGGGGCGGTGCGCCCGGTGGGCGTCTCCATGGGGCTGCTGTCGGCAGCCGGTTATGCGGTGATGACCCTCTCGCCCCGGCTGCTCGGCGGAGCGGACAGGGGGTCGGACCCGTTCATGACGACGCTGACGTCGTTCGCCGTCAGCACGGTGGGCCTGCTGCCGCTCGCACTGGCCGAAGGGCTCTGGCCGCGGGCGCACGAACTGGGGCGGACGCTGTGGCTGATGGGGTACCTGGTGACGGTGCCGACGGCGCTGGCGTACGTGTTGTTCTTCGCGGGGCTCGCCGCGGTCCGGGCCATGACGGTCACGGTGATCACCTTGCTGGAGCCGGTGACGGCGGCGGCCATCGCGGTGGCGCTGCTCGGTGAGCGCCTGACCGTCGCCACCGCGGCCGGCACGGCCGTCCTGCTCGGGGCGGTGACCGCGCTGGCCTGCGCGGAGGCGCGCGGCTCGGCGGCCTCCGCGTCGGCGGCCCCCGCCCCGGCGGAGGGGCTCAGCGGCCGGTGAGGTAGTCCGGGACGGCGATGCCCGGGGCCAGGTCGTCGGCCGGGACCGGGGTGCCGTAGGCGGTGGCCACGGGGACGACTCCGCTCCAGTACGGCAGGGCGAGGTCCTCGGGATCGTCGTTGGGGCCGCCCGTGCGGACCTTGGCCGACACCTCCTCCAGATCGACGCGCAGCACGGCCGTGGCGGCCAGCTCCTTGGCCGACGCCGGCCGGGAGTCGGCCGCCCGGCCTGCCACGACCTGATCGACCAGGGCGTCGAGGGCGGCGGACAGCTCGGCCGGGTCCGTGACCCGGCGCGCGGTGCCGTGCACCACCACCGACCGGTAGTTGAGGGAGTGGTGGAAGGCGGAACGGGCCAGGACCAGGCCGTCGACGTGGGTGACCGTGATGCAGACGGGCATCCCCGGCTCCTCCGCCTCCCCGGCGGCGCGCAGCGGCCGCGAGCCGGTCGAGCCGTGCACGTAGAGGCGCTCCCCGATGCGCCCGTAGAGCGTCGGGAGGACGACGGGAGCGCCGTCGCGGACGAAGCCGAGGTGGCAGACGTAGCCCGCGTCGAGTATCGCGTGGATGTGCGCGCGGTCGTAGGAGGCGCGGTCGCGGCTGCGGGTGGGGACGGTGCGCTCGGTCCGCTCGTACTGCCCCGCCCCGGAGCTCTGCTCGACGACGCCGGGGGAGACCGTGGAAGAAGGCATTGCGCTCCTCATTGCACTAGTGCATACTTGGCTTTGTGCTAGGAGAGTATCGGATCGAGGGTCGTCGCGCAGCGGACATCTCCGCGAGCGTGGAGCGTGCTGTCGGCGCGGGCAAGCTCGCGCCGGGCGAACTGCTGCCGCCGATGCGCGAGTTGGCGGTGGAGCTCGGTGTCAATCCCAACACCGTCGCGGCCGCCTACCGGACGTTGCGCGACCGCGGAGTGATCGAGACGGCGGGCCGGCGGGGGAGCCGGGTGCGCGAGCGCCCGGCCAGTACCCCGCGTGAGCTGATCCGCGTGGACGCACCGGAGGGGGTCCGGGACGTCTCCACGGGCAACCCCGATCCGGCGTTGCTGCCCCCGCTCGGCGAGGCGCTCGCCGCCGCGGCCGAGCGGGCCCGGCGCGACCCCGTGTTGTACGGCACGCCGGCGGTCGACACCGATCTGGAGCGCATGGCCAGGGAGATGTTCGCGCGGGACGGGGTGCCGGGCGGCCCGATGACGGTCACCTCGGGGGCGCTCGACGGCATCGAGCGGGTGCTGGCGGCACATCTGCGGCCGGGTGACGCGGTGGCGGTGGAGGATCCGGGCTGGGGCAGCCTGCTGGATCTCGTCCCCGCGCTCGGGTTGCGCGTGGTGCCCGTGGGCGTGGACGACGACGGTCCTCTGCCCGAGGACACCGAGCGGGCGCTGAGGCAGGGCGCGCGGGCGCTGATCGTCACCGCCCGGGCGCAGAATCCGACGGGAGCGGCCGTCGGAGAGGAGCGGGCCCGGGCGTTGCGGGCCGTTCTCGCCCGCCACCCCCAGGTCCTGCTCGTCGAGGACGACCACGGCCACGGCATCGTCGACCTGCCACTGCACTCCCTCGTGGGAGGGACGGACCACTGGGTGTTCGTCCGCTCCGTCGCCAAGGCGTACGGGCCCGATCTGCGGCTCGCGGTGCTCACCGGTGACGCGGTCACGGTGGACCGGGTGCGCGGGCGGCAGCGGCTGGGGCACGGGTGGGTGAGCCATGTGCTGCAGGACGCCGTGCTCCACCTGTGGCGGAACGGTGCCGTGGACACGGCGGAGGTGGCGGGCGCCTACGGGCGTCGGCGCGACGCGCTGGTGCGGGCGCTGCGCGAGCGGGGCGTCGAGGCACACGGGCGCAGCGGGATGAACGTATGGCTGCCGGTGCCGGACGAGACGGGAGCGGTGGCGCGGCTGCTGCACGCGGGGTGGGCCGTGGCGCCGGGTGCGCGCTTCCGGGTCGCCTCGCGGCCGGCGGTGCGGCTGACCGTGTCGACGCTCGCGATGGAGGAGATAGGAACGGTCGCGGACGCCCTGGCGGCCGCGACCGTTGCGATGTCGGTGGGGCGCTACGACTGAGCGGAGCCGGCGCGGTCCCGGCCGGCGCGGCGGAAGCGAGCCCGTTCGGGCCGGGCGGGCTTCGGGGTGCTGCCGGGCCTGCTCTGGGTGAGCGCCGCACCGGCCAGCACGATCACCGCGCCGACCGGGGTGTTCCAGGCGAGGTCCTCACCGAGGAACACCACACCCGCCGTGGTCGCGACGACCGGGATGAAGTACGTCGAGAGGGTCGCGGTCGTCGGGCCGACCTCGGCGACGAGGCCGTACTGCAGGAGGAAGGCGAGGCCGGTGCCCAGAGCACCCAGGGTGAACACGGCCAGCAGCGGTCCCACGGGGAAGGAGGACGGCAGGGGGCTGAGCAGCGGGGCGGTGACGGCCATCTGCACCGTGCCCATGAGCAGTTGGCCACCGGAGAGCGAGAGGTTGGAGTCGCCCGTGTGCGACAGGGTGCGCCGGACGTAGACCCAGCCGACGGCGTAGCTGGCCGAGGCGATCAGTGCCATGGCGGTGCCGGCCGGGTCCTGGCCCGAGAAGCCCTGCCAGGCGCCGAGCACGGTGAGCACGCCGGCGAAGCCGAGCCCCAGCCCGGCGATCCGGCGTCGGGTGGGGCGGTCGTCGGACAGGGCCACGAGGGAGAGCAGCATGCCCCACAGCGGGGTGGTGGCGTTGCAGATGCCGGCCAGGGTGGAGGGGATGGTGGTCTCGGCGTAGGCGAAGAGCGTGAACGGCAGGGCGTTCAGGAGGACGGCCGCCACGAAGAGGTGGGCCCAGGTGCGCGGGGCGCGCGGCAGCCGCTCCCGCTTGATCATCAGGGCTGCGACGAGCACCGCCGTTCCGAAGAGCATCCGTCCGAGCGTCACGAAGGCCGGGGGGAAGCCATCGGTGCCGACCTTGATGAACAGATAGCTGCACCCCCAGATGAGGCACAGAGCACCGAAGCGGATCCGCCAGTCCACGGCGGAACGCCCCTGGCCGTTCGGGGCGGCAGGGGCGACGGAGGAGTCGGAGGAAAGAGGTGGTGTGGGGGCTGTTCTGACTGAAGGGGCAGAAGGTTGCTCGGGGGTGGTGGCGGTGCTCATGTGACTACGATGACGGGTCGTACTCATTAGAACAAGCGAATTAATCTGGTGTGTACCCCGTAGCATTGCTTACATGTTGAACCTGGAGCGCCTGCGCACCCTTCATGCCGTCGCCCGCCACGGTTCCGTCAGCGCCGCCGCCGACGGGCTCCATGTGACGACGTCCGCCGTGTCCCAGCAGCTGTCCAAGCTGGAGCGGGAGACCGGACAGCAGCTGCTGGCCAAGAACGGCCGTGGAGTGCGGCTGACCGACGCCGGACGGCTGCTCGTCGAGCACGCCTCGCGCATCCTCTCCCAGGTGGAGCTGGCCCAGGCCGACCTGGAGGCCCAGCACGGCCATGCCGTCGGCGACCTCCTGATGGGCGCCTTCGCCACGGCGGCCCGCGGCCTGTTCCCGGCCGCCCTCGTCGCCCTGCGCCGCGAGCACCCCCAGCTGCGCGCCCGGCTGGAGGAGATGGAGCAGGACGAGGCCGTCGCCCGCGTGGTGCGCGGGGACATCGACCTCGCCGTCGTCCTCGACTGGTACAACAAGCCGCTGCCGGTGCCGGAGGAGCTCGCCAAGGCCCCGCTCCTCGACGACCGCGTCGACGTCGCCGTGCCCGTCGGCCACCCGCTCGCCGGCCGGGAGCAGGTCGCCCTGGAGGACTTCGCCGAGGACGAGTGGATCTCCTGGCCCAAGGGCGAGTTCTGCCACGACTGGCTGCTGTTCACCCTGCGCGGCAAGGGGGTGGAGCCCCGCATCGGGCACAAGGCCGACGAACACCCCACCCAGCTCGCCCTCGTCGCCGCCGGCCTCGGCATCGCCGTCGCACCGCGCCTGGGCCGTGGCCCGGTGCCGGAGGGGGTCTGTATCGTGCCCGTGCGCCCTACGATGTGCCGTCGGGTCTTCGCGATCTGGCGCGTGGACGCCGACCGCAGGCCCTCGGTCCGCGCCGCCGTCGACGCGCTGCGCACCGCCGGAGCGGCCATCGGTTCCTGAGTGGAATGAGTGGAAGAGTCCCTTGAGGGAAGAACCTACAGAGACGCCGACTAGCTGGTGGTTGGCTCACTTATAGGGGACTCTGGGGGAAAAATGAGCACCGACGGGAGCACCGACGCGAGTGCCAGAGTGACCGTCCTCGGCCTGGGGGCGATGGGGGCGGCATTGGCCGGCGCGTTCGTGGACGCGGGCCACCGCACGACCGTATGGAACCGCACGTCCGGCAAGGCCGACGCCCTCGTCGCGCGCGGCGCCGTGGCGACGGCAACGGCCGCCGAGGCCGTGACCGCGAGCCCGCTGGTGGTGGTCTGTCTGTCGTCCTACGACGGAGTCCACGAGGTGGCCGGCCCCCTGGCCGGCGAGTTCGCGGGCCGGACGCTGGTCAACCTCACCTCGGGCTCGCCGGTCCACGCGCAGGAGACGGCCGCGTGGGCGGAGCGCAGCGGGGCCGGCTATCTCGACGGGGTGATCATGACGACCCCCTCCGGCATCGGCAACCGCGACTTCCTGCAGCTCTACGCCGGCTCGCAGGCCGTTTTCGAGGAGCATCGCGGGACGCTCGCCGCCCTGGGCGAGCCGCTGCACGTGGGTGCCGACACCGCCCTGTCCTCGGTCTACGACACGGCGCTGCTGGGCCTGATGTGGTCCACCCTGACCGGCTGGCTGCACACGGTGGCGCTCATCGGCGCCGACGGCCCCGGCGGCAACGTATCGGCGACGGCGTACACCGAGGTGGCCGACCGGTGGATGCGGACCGTGCGTTTCTTCATGAGCGCGTACGCGCCACAGATCGACTCGGGACGCTATCCGAGCGGGGAGTTCCCCCTCGAACTCCACCGGATGACGATGGACGTCCTCCTGCACGCGAGCCGGCTCCGGGGGGTCGACGCGCGCATGGCGGAGCTGTTCCGGGAGCTGACCGAGCGGGCGGTCGCGGCCGGCCACGCCGGCGACAGCTACGCCCGCCTGATCGAGTACGTGCGCACGGACGGCCGCCCGGACGGTCCCGCAGCCGGCCGCCCGGACGGCCGCCCGGGAGCGGCCCCGGCCTGACCCCGGTTCCAGCGCCGGATCCGCGGATTCCGGTGCCGGACCCGCCGGTCGGACCGGGGCGGGTGCCGGACCGGGACGGGTCTCACTTGCTCCCGATCACCATCGACTCGGGCCCGGCCAGGTGCTGCACCCGGCTCTCCCGGAAGCCGGCCTCCGCCAGCCAGGCCCGGCAGTCGGCACCGGTGTACTCGAAGCCGCCGGGCGTCTCCAGGAGCATGGTCAGGCTCATGAGCAGCCCCGGTACGTTCTCCCGGCGCTCGTCGTCGAGCAGCGTCTCGTAGATGATGACGCTGCCGCCCTCCGGCAGTGCCTCGTATGCCTTGTGCAGGAGGGCCTTGGCCTTGGGGAGCGCCCAGTTGCTCAGGATGTGCCCGAAGATCAGCACATCGGCGCGGGGCAGGGGACCGGCGAAGAAGTCGCCCGCGAGGAACGAGAGGCGGTCGCCGAGGCCGGAGCGTTCGAGCCCGCGCCGGAACGTGGGCTCCACGGCGGCCAGGTCGAAGCCGGTGCCCCGCAGATGGGGCCGGCGCCGGAGCAGGTGGGTGAGCAGGGCGCCCTCGGCGCAGCCGACGTCGACGACCGTGGCGTAGGGGGACCAGTCGACCGCTTCGGTCAGGGCGTGCACCGAGCGCATGGACAGACCGGTCATGGCCTGCTGGAAGACGGCGAGGCGCTCGGGGTCGTCGTAGAGGGAGGCGTAGATCCCCTCCTCGCCGGTCTTGATCTCGTTCTGCGGGGCGCCCGTGCGCAGGCCCTCGGCGAGGTTGCCCCACAGGTCGTACATCCGCGTGTCGCTCATCTCCAGGAGGCCGCCCACGTAGGCGGGCTTGCCGCGCACGAGGTAGTGGGCGGTGGCGGGGGTGTTGGCGTAGGTGCCGTCCGTGCGCTGCAGGGCGCCGAGGCCGACGAGGGCGTCGAAGAAGTCGCGGGCGGCGCGGGGGTGCAGCTTCAGCCGGACCCGCAGGGCGTCGCCGTCCAGGGGGCCCTCGGCCAGCTCCGTGAAGAGGCCGATGCTGACCGCGACGAGCAGGACCTTCGATGCCATGAAGCCGGTGGCGATCTGCAGGAGCTGGTCGAGGGCCGGGCCGTGTTCGGTATCGGGAAGGGTGTCGCTCATGGGTTCCTCGCAGGGCGCATACATGGCCATTTGACGGACATTTCTGTACTGCCCACTCCGCGCCCCGTTCAGGCGCCTCGCCGGTGCTCAGCGACCGCCCGCCGCAGGGAGCTTGCGGAAGTCCCAGGAGACGACGGTCTCGGGGGCCAGGCGGAGCCAGGCGTGCCGGCCGTCGTGCGGCATGGCCTCCAGGCCGAAGTACTTGGCGGCGAACAGTCGCTCGGGTCCGGCGAGCTCGGGGCAGGCGGCGCCCCGGCGCGGCGCCTCGCCGACGGGGACGGCGGTGCCGGAGAGCTCGGCCCCGCGCAGCTCTCCGTACTCCCGGCCGTCGTCGACCACCGCCGCGAGGCGCGGGTCGCGCCGCAGGTCGGCCCACCGCCGGCTGCGGGTGAGCGAGTACAGCCACAGGGCCTGCCCGTCCCACACGTACCACAGGGCACTCACGTGCGGCCGGCCGTCCGGGCCGGTCGTCGCCACCCGGCAGGTGTGCGCCGCGGTGAGGAAGGCGTCGAGCTCCGCCGGCGTCATCATGATCCGGCGGCCCCGCCGCTGTGTGACGGCCATCGTCCACCACCCGCCCTCTCGTATCCGCGTCACTACCTGACTGACTGTCAGAAAGAGTGGGCCCTCTTCCGCCGCCGCGCAATGCCCGTTACCCTCACGCGCCCCGACCCACCCGTGCACGACTCGACGAGGGAGCGCCATGGCGCCGCAGGACCGGCTCGCCGACGGGCTCGACCCGGCCACCACCGTGCTGCTGACCGTCGAGTGCCAGCGCGGTGTCGTCGGCCCCGACAGCGCCCTGCCCGAGCTCGCCGCCGTCGCCCGTTCCTCCGGGGCGCTGGTCAACGTCGCCCGCCTCGTCGCCGCGGCCCACGAGGCGGGCGTGCAGGTCGTGCACGCCGTCGCCGAGCGCCGCCCCGACGGCCGCGGCGCCAGCCGCAACGCCCACCTCTTCCGCATCGCCGAACGCCTGCCCGTGCAACAGCTGACCGGCACCCTGGCCGTACGGATAGCCGACCCGGTCCCGGTCGGCGACGGCGACCTCGTCGTACGGCGCCTGCACGGGCTCTCACCGCTGGCCGGCACCGGCGTGGACGCCCTGCTGCGCAACCTCGGCTGCCGCAGCCTGGTCGTCACCGGCGTCTCGGCCAACGTCGCGATACCCAACGCCGTCTTCGACGCCGTCAACCTCGGCTACACCGCCGTCGTCCCCGCGGACGCCATCGCCGGAGTGCCCGCCGACTACACGGCGGCGATGGTCCGCCACACGCTCGCCCTCGTCGCCACCGTCACCACCACCGAAGCGCTCCTGCGCGACTGGCGGCACCCCCGACGGCAGCGCTGAGGGCTCGTACCGACCGCGAGGGGTCACTCCACGGTGAGCGAGTTCCCGCTCACCGAGACGCGCTCCGGAGGCAGCGGCTTGCGGGCCGGGCCGGTGCGGACGCTGCCGTCGGCGACGGAGAACCTGCTGCCGTGGCACGGGCAGTCGATGGTCCCGTTCGCCACCTCCGTCACCAGGCACCCCTGGTGCGTGCAGACCGCCGAGAACGCCTTGAACTCTCCCTTCGTCGGCTGGGTGACCACCACTTTGCGGTCGGCGAACACCTTCCCGCCCCCCACCGGGATCTCCGCCGTCGTGGCCAGTGCCTCGCCCTTGCCGGGCTTCCCGGTCGCCTCGGACGTCGTCCCGGACGAGCCGCCGGACGCGCCCTCGGTGCGGGGGGCCGGCTGCGAGGTGTCCGGCGACTTCTTGCCGTCCGAACCGCCGCAGGCGGCGAGCACGGCCGCCAGGCCGGCGGCCCCGGCCGTCGCGACGACGGTGCGCCGGGTCGTGCCGGCCGGGGCGGGACACGAAGCGGAAGACGAAACGGGGGACGGATGCGTCATGATCGTTCCTTCGCTGTTCCGGAAGTGCAGGTGCAGGTGCAGGGCCGCCGTCGGGAGGAGGGCCCAGGGGCCCGCTGCGGGAGGCAGCCCGGTTCGAGGAGGCATACGGTTCGCCCCCGCCCGGTGTTCAACGGCCGAGTGACCTGCCGAGTAACCTGGGGCGATGCTCCCCGAAGTCACGGCGACCCGCTACGTCACGCCCCTGCGGGAGGGCGGCTCGCTCCCCGGGATCGTCGAGGCCGACGATCTCGGCACGTACGTCATGAAATTCACCGGCGCCGGCCAGGGCCGCAAGACGCTGGTCGCCGAGGTCATCTGCGGGCAGCTGGCCCGCCGCCTCGGACTGCGGGTCCCGGAGCTGGCGCGGATCCAGCTGGACCCCGTCATCGGCCGGGGCGAGCCGGACCAGGAGGTGCAGGCGCTCCTCAAGGCCAGCGGCGGACTCAACCTCGGGATGGACTTCCTCCCCGGCGCCCTCGGCTTCGACCCGCTCGCCTTCGAGACCGACGCGGCCGAGGCCGGGCGCGTGGTGTGGTTCGACGCCCTGATCAACAACGTCGACCGGTCCTGGCGCAACCCCAACCTGCTGGTCTGGCACGGCCGCCTCTGGCTGATCGACCACGGCGCCACCATGATCTGGCACCACAACTGGCCGAGCGCGGCGACCGCGGCCGGCAAGGCGTACGACGCCTCCGACCATGTGCTCGCCTCCTTCGACCCGGACGTCGCCACCGCCGCCTCCGAACTCGCGCCCCGCATCACCGCGGAGTTGCTGACCGAGGTCGCCGCCGACGTCCCCGACGAGTGGCTCGTGGACGAGCCGGGCTTCGACGGCCCGGACGCCCTGCGCCGCGCCTACGTCGAGGTCCTGCTCGAACGCGCGGTGACCATCGGCGACCGCATCACCGTCGGCGAGCGCAGCGCCGACAAACCCTCGCAGGCGCCGGAATGGGTGCGTGTCAGGCTGGACGGAAAGGCCGGGAAATGACGCGCCACAACGGACGCGACGTCTTCGAGTACGCGCTGCTGCGCGTCGTACCGCGCATCGAGCGCGGGGAGCAGATCAACGCGGGGGTCGTCGTCTACTGCCAGGCACGGTCCTACGTCGCCGCCCGCGTCCACCTGGACGAGGCACGGCTGCTGGCGCTCGACCCCACGGCGGACGTGGCCGGCGTGCGGGCCGCGCTGCACGCCGTCGAAGGGGTCTGTGCCGGCGGCGAACGGGCCGGACAGGCGGCCTGTGACGACGCCGGCCGGCGCTTCCGCTGGCTGATCGCGCCCCGCAGCACGATCGTCCAGCCCGGACCGGTGCACACGGGCCTGACCACCGATCCCGAGAGCGAGTCCGCGCGCCTGCTGGACCTGCTGGTGAGGTGAGCGCGGGCGGCGGCGCGGGCGGCGGCGTCATCGGCGTCGCCGGCGCCGTATCACGGGGCGTTGACAGCGGGTGGCACGGCTTCTAGCGTCTGATCGTCGACGCTACTGAGCGGTTGCTCACCTGCTGCTCCGTGCGGGGAGCGGCCTTCGAGGTGAGGAGAACCCGCATGTCCACCACCGAGCAGCGCGTAGCCCTCGTCACGGGCGCGGCCCGTGGCATCGGGGCGGCGACCGCCGTGCGCCTGGCCGCCGAGGGCCGTGCTGTCGCCGTCCTCGACCTCGACGAGGCGGCCTGCGCGGACACCGTGGAGAAGATCACCGCGGCGGGCGGCCGGGCCCTCGCCATCGGCTGTGACGTCTCCGACTCCGCCCAGGTGGACACCGCCGTGGCCCGCGTCGCCGCGGAGCTGGGCGCTCCCGTCATCCTCGTCAACAACGCGGGCGTGCTCCGCGACAACCTGTTGTTCAAGATGAGCGAGAACGACTGGGACACCGTCATGAACGTGCACCTGCGAGGCGCGTTCCTGATGTCCCGTGCCTGTCAGAAGCACATGGTGGACGCCGGATTCGGCCGCATCGTCAACCTCTCCAGCAGCTCGGCCCTCGGCAACCGCGGCCAGGCCAACTACGCCGCCGCCAAGGCCGGTATGCAGGGCTTCACCAAGACGCTCGCCAAGGAGCTCGGCAAGTTCGGCATCACCGCCAACTCCGTGGCGCCCGGTTTCATCGCCACCGACATGACGGCCGCCACCGCGGCCCGCGTCGGCATGAGCTTCGACGACTTCAAGACCGCCGCGGCGAGCCAGATCCCCGTGCAGCGCGTCGGCGAGCCGGAGGACATCGCCCACGCCGTCGCCTTCTTCACCGGCGAGCAGGCCGGCTTCGTCTCCGGTCAGGTCCTGTACGTGGCCGGCGGCCCGCTCAACTGACGACAGAGGGGACGGACACCATGACCGCACAGGACGTGACCGCAGGGGACTCGACCGCAGGGGACGTGACCGCACAGGAGACGACCGAACGGGAGCGGGAGCTCACCGGGAGAGTCGCCCTCGTCACCGGCGCCAGCCGGGGCATCGGCTACGGCATCGCCGAGGCGCTCGTGGCCCGCGGCGACCGCGTCGTCATCACCGGCCGCAACGAGGACGCCCTGAAGGAGGCCGTCGAACGGCTCGGCCCCGGCCGGGCGATCGGCGTGCCGGGCAAGGCGCACGACGAGGCCCACCAGGCCGTGGCCGTCGAGCGTGCCATGGAGGCGTTCGGACGGGTGGACTACCTCGTCAACAACGCCGGCACCAACCCGGTCTTCGGCCCCATCGCCGACCTCAGCCTCTCCGTCGCCCGCAAGGTCTTCGAGACCAACGTCATCTCGGCGCTCGGCTTCGCCCAGCAGACGTGGAAGGCATGGCAGAAGGACAACGGCGGGGCGATCGTCAACATCGCCTCCGTCGCTGGGCTCGGCTCGTCCCCCTTCGTCGGCGCGTACGGCATCAGCAAGGCCGCCATGATCAACCTCACCCTGCAGCTCGCCCACGAGCTGGCGCCGGGCGTACGGGTCAACGCCATCGCCCCGGCCCTCGTGAAGACCCAGTTCGCCGCCGTCCTCTACGAAGGGCGCGAGCAGGAGGCCGTGGCCTCCTACCCGCTCGGGCGGCTGGGCGTGCCGGAGGACATCGGCGGCGCGGCGGCGTTCCTGCTGTCGGACGCGGCGGGCTGGGTCACGGGGCAGACCCTCGTCGTGGACGGGGGGCTCTTCCTCAACGCGGGGGTGTGAGGGCGCCCCTGTCGGGCCGCCCGCACCTCGCGGCGGGCGTTGTCAGTGGTCGCCGGTAAGTTCTTCCGCGAGAACGGATCGAACCCCGGAGGTTGTGCGTGACCGTCACCGACATGCTGCCCGAGTCCTGGCGCGGTGTCCTCGGCGAGGAGCTGGACAAGCCCTACTTCAAGGAGCTCATCGACTTCGTGGAGGACGAGCGGACGAAGGCGCCGGTGTACCCGCCGCGCGGAGAGGTCTTCGCCGCCCTGGAGGCGACCCCGTACGAGCAGGTGAAGGTCCTCGTCCTCGGCCAGGACCCGTACCACGGCGCGGGCCAGGGCCACGGCCTGTGCTTCTCGGTGCGGCCCGGCGTCAAGACGCCGCCCTCGCTGCGCAACATCTACAAGGAGATGCGGGAGGAGCTCGGCTACGACGTGCCGGACAACGGCTACCTCATGCCGTGGGCCCAGCAGGGCGTCCTGCTGCTCAACGCCGTGCTGACGGTCCGCGGCGGGGAGCCCAACTCCCACAAGGGCAAGGGCTGGGAGAAGTTCACCGACGCGGTCATCCGCGCGGTGGCCTCCCGGCCCGACCCGGCCGTCTTCGTGCTCTGGGGCAACTACGCACAGAAGAAGCTGCCCCTCATCGACGAGGAGCGGCACATCGTCGTCAAGGGCGCGCACCCGTCGCCGCTGTCGGCGAAGAAGTTCTTCGGCAGCCGCCCGTTCACGCAGATCAACGAGGCCATCGCCGCCCAGGGCCACCAGCCCGTCGACTGGCGCATCCCGGACCTCGCGGTCTGAGCCGGAGCGGCCGGCCGATCCGGGCTCCGCTGATCGGGCCTCTGCTGGTCCGGCCTCCGCTGAGCCGGAGCGGCCCGTGGCCGGGCCGGATGGTCCGGCCGCTCGCCGAGCCGTATCACTGAGGCGTAGCCGTCCGGGTCGGCCGGGGGCCGGTCGACCCGACGGACCGGTGCGCGGCCCGGTGCCGTCGGCCGCACGGCGGCCGCGGCGGCACCGGAATGCGCCGCCGTGCGGCCGACGGGTGCGGACACCGGGCCCTCGCAGCGCCCCCCGCGACCCCCGGGCCTCATGGCGCCGCTCCCCGGGCCCTGCCTCCGGTCAGTTCCCGTACACCTGGTGGCAGATCCGCGAGGCGTCGCCGCCCTTCTGCCACTTGCCGTAGGTGTCGCCCATGGCGCAGACGCCGTTGCCCTTGCGGCCTCCTGGTGCCGGGGCGGCGGGTGCGGGCGCCGGGGCCTCGTGGCGCGCCTCGGGCTCGTGCCGGGGCCGTGACTCGTGCTCCGCCTGCCGCTCGGCCGGCCGGGACGGGGCCTCGCGCCGGGGCCCGGCCGCCTCATGTGCCCCCTCCTGGGAGGGGGGCGCGGCGGCGGGTGGCGGGGGACCGGCGGACCGGGCGGAGCCCGCCGGCCGGTCCGCCTCCCGCGGCGGCTCCCCGGACTCCCGGTCGTGGGAGCCGGTCGAGCCCCGGGCCTGATCGTGCTCTCGGCCCCAGAGCGGCCATCCCGGGGGCCAGGACGGGCGCGGCCCCCACGACGGCGCCCAGGAAGGCTCCCCCGTCAGGACCAGAGGCGGATCGGTCAGGTCCGCAGAGGTGTCCGCGGACCGCCCCAACGTCGCCGCCCTGCCGCGCTCCGGCCCGTCGCCGGTGGTGGTCAGGGACTCGCGGGCCGGGCCCGGCGCGGCCTCCGGCTCCGCGGCCCGGGTCAGCCGGGGCGGGCGCGCGGACCGGTCGTCATGCGGAGAGACGGAGACGCAACCGGCGGCGGCCGACATCGCCACCGCCACCAGGGCAGCCGCAGCAGGCATTCGATGCACCCGCCCAACCTGCTGCCACGACACGGCGGTTGGGAACTCCCCGCAAGGGTGACAAGGGATCACACCCGCCACCGCGCGCCGCCCGTTCGCGCCGCACCCCCGGGATCACTCCTCGGTCATTCCCCCGTCGCACCGTCGATGCGCTCGCGTATGAGGTCCGCGTGGCCGTTGTGGCGCGCGTACTCCTCGATCATGTGCAGGAGGATCCAGCGCAGGTCGAAGCGGTCCCCGTTCTTACGGGTGCCGACGCTCAGGTCGTCCAGCGACCGCCCGCGCGCCGCCTCCCGCGCCGCGTCGATCTCCGCCTGCCACACGGCGAACGCGCCCTCCCACGAGTCCCCCTCGGAGACGCGGAAATCCCCGTCGAGGTCGTCGTCGCTGTAGTGGATCGGCCCGGCATCCGTCTCACCGGCGAGCATCCGCCGGAACCAGTGCCGTTCCACGTCGGCCATGTGCCGCACGAGACCCAGCAGCGTCAACGACGAAGGCGGCGCGGACGCCTCCCGCAGCCGGACGTCGTCGAGCCCCGCGCACTTCAGCGCAAGGGTGGCACGGTGATAGTCGAGAAAGCCCTCCAGCGCGGTGCGCTCGTCGGCGACGGTGGGCGGATCGATGCGTTCGGGAGAGATCATGGCCGCCATCCTGACGGCCGTCCCGGCCTCCGCCAAGGGATTATCCGCCGAGCATGCCGCGCAGCAACTCGGTGAAGCCGGCGCGGAACTGCGCCCGGTCCGGCACCTCGGCGTGGAACGACCCCGCCGTGCAGGAGAACATCAGCCCCTCGCTCCAGGCGAGGAGGGTCAGCGCGTGCCGCTCCGGCTCGGTGGAGCCCGCCGCGGCCATGAGCGCGACCAGGGGTTCGCGGAAGGCGCGGCCCTCGGCGTCGTAGATCTTCCGCAGCTCCGGCCGCCGCGTCGCTTCCAGGGCCAGCTCGTAGCGGGCGAGGAGCAGTTCGCGGTGGTCGGTGAGGATGCGGTGCAGGGCCAGGGCGACCGCATCGGCGAGGGCGTCCGCGCCGTCCGTGAGGGCGGGCATCTCCTCCAGCGTCAGTACCCGGGCCTCGCGGGCCGCATGCCGCCGCATGGCCAGTTCCAGCAGCGCCGCCCGCGTACGGGCGTGGTTGGAGGTCGAGCCGGGCGGCAGCCCTGCCGCCTCGTCCACCGCGCGGTGCGTCAGGCCGCGCATACCGCGCTCCGCGAGCAGCGTGATGGCGGTGTCGGCGATCAGTTCGGCGCGGGAGGCGGGGGCCGGGCGGGTGCTGCGTTCGGTGCTCATGGTGCCCAACCTAGCGATGCGGTGCCCGTCCCGGCCCGTACCGCCCTGGCACTTCCACTACGGGCGTAGTAGCCTCGGACTACAGATGTAGTGAGCGTAGGGCAGTGGTGGATGCAACGACGAGGAGAAGTCATGGAAGAGCCCCGTGCCGTCGTCATCGGTGCCGGAATCGGCGGCCTCACCGCAGCAGTCGCGCTGCGGCGCACCGGCTGGCGGGTCACCGTGCTCGAACGGGCCGCCTCCCTCGAACCCGTCGGCGCCGGAATCTCCCTCGCACCCAACGCCCAGCGCGCCCTCGACGTCATCGGCCTCGGCGACGACGTCCGGGCACTCGCCGCCTGGCAGGGCGACGGCGGACTGCGCACCCCGAGCGGCCGCTGGCTCTCCCGCACCGACAGCGCGACGGCAGTCCGGCGCTTCGGCGGCCCCCTCGTCCTCCTGCACCGCGCCACCCTCGCCGAACTGCTCGCCGCGCGGCTTCCCGACGACGCCGTGCGCACCGGAGCCGCCGGCACCCTCGCCGACCCGGGCGCCGCCACCCGGCCGGCCACGGTCACCACCCCCGACGGGGACATCGAGGCCGACCTCGTCGTGGGCGCCGACGGCATCAACTCCGCCGTGCGCCGCACGCTCTTCCCCACCCACCCCGGGCCCGTCTACACCGGCTTCACCACCTGGCGCTTGGTGGTACCGGGCCCGTCCCGGCCCTTCGCCCCCCACGAGACCTGGGGCACCGCACGCCTGTGGGGCACCCACCCGCTCAAGGACGGGCGGGTCTACGCCTACGCCTCGGCCGCCGCACCCGCCGGCAGCCGCGCCCCCGACGACGAGAAGGCCGAACTGCTGCGCCGGTTCGGCGACTGGCACCACCCCGTCCCCGCCGTGCTCGCCGCCGCCGAACCCACGGCGATCCTCCGCCACGACGTGCGCCACATGGCCCAGCCGCTGCCCGCCTACCACCGCGGCCGCACCGCGCTCCTGGGCGACGCCGCCCACGCGATGTCCCCCAACCTCGGCCAGGGCGGCAACCAGGCCATCGAGGACGCCATCGTCCTCGCCCACCACCTGGCCGCCCCCGGCGCGACCGCCGACCTCACGCCGGCCCTGGCCGCCTACACCCGCGAGCGGCTGCCCCGCACCACGGACGTCGTCCGCCGCTCCGCCCGGACGGCGAGGATGGCCCTGATCGCCGGCACACCCGCCGCCGCCCTCCGCGACGGCGCCCTCGCCGCCGTCAGCCGCCTGGCCCCCGGCCTCCTGCTGCGCAGCTGGGAGGGCATCGCCGACTGGCAGCCACCGCACCGCACGTATGCTGCCTAGGCGGAAAGCTGCAGAGTGCATCAGGGGAGATGGCGGAATGAAGATCGGCTGCATCGGTCTGGGGGACATCGCGCAGAAGGCGTACCTGCCCGTACTCACCACCGAGCCCGGGACCGAACTCCACCTGCAGACCCGCACCCCGGACACCCTGCACCGCGTCGCCGACGTCCACCGCATCCCGGACGACCGGCGCCACACCACCCTCGACTCCCTGCTCGCGGCCGGCATCGAAGCGGCGTTCGTGCACGCGTCCACCGCCGCGCACCCCGGCATCGTCACCCGGCTGCTGGAGGCCGGCGTCCCGGTCTACGTCGACAAGCCGCTCGCCTACGACCTGGCCGAGAGCGAGCGGCTCGTCCGCCTGGCACGCGAGCGGGGCGTCTCCCTCATGGTCGGTTTCAACCGCCGCCACGCCCCCGGGTACGCCCAGTGCGCGGACCATCCGCGCGACCTGATCCTGCTGCAGAAGAACCGCGTGGGCCTGCCCGAGGACGCCCGCACGCTCGTTCTCGACGACTTCATACACGTCGTCGACACCCTGCGCTTCCTGGTGCCCGGCACGGTCGGTCACGTCGACGTCCGGGCCCGGGTCCGTGACGGCCTGGTGCACCACGTCGTACTGCAGCTCTCCGGTGACGGCTTCACCGCCATCGGCACCATGAACCGGATGAGCGGCTCCGCCGAGGAGATCCTGGAGGTCTCCGGCCAGGACACCAAGCGCCAGGTCCTCAACCTCGCCGAGGTGACCGACCACAAGGGTCAGCCGACCGTCCGGCGCCGCGGCGACTGGGTGTCCGTTGCCCGGCAGCGCGGCATCGAGCAGATCGTCCACGCCTTCCTCGACGCCGTGCGCGCGGGCCGGACGCTGGACGCGCAGGACGCCCTGCTCACCCATGAGCTGTGCGAGCGCATCGTCATCGCGATCGGGCAGCAGACCTCCTGACGGCTCGTACGGCCGGTCGGATCGCCTCGACGGCGCACAAGAGGACCACGATCGCCACGGACCCGTACAGGGCCCAGTCGCCGGTCCGGACGTAGGGGCTGGTGCCGCGCGCCAGCGGGACGTCGTAGACGGCCGCGGCGCTGCGGTCCCTGCCGAGCGGTTCGCCGACCGTGCGGCCGCGCGGGTCGGCCACCGTACTCACGCCGGTCAGCGTCGCGTGCACCATCGGCCGCCAGGTCTCGGCCGCCCGCAGCGCGGCCAGCGAGGCGTGCTGCTGCGGCGCCCAGCTGTGCTGGAAGGTCGAGGTCGCCGACTGGGCCACGAGCAGCTGGGCGCCGTCCCGTGTCAGCCGTCGGCTCATGTCGGGGAACGCCGACTCGAAGCAGACCAACGGCCCGACCCGCAGGCCGCGGCCGCGGGCGTCCGGCAGCCGCATGACCACCGGCTCGTCGCCACGGCGCCGGTCCTCGACGGCCGCCTTCCCCACGGACGTGGCCCAGCCGAGCACCGAACGGAACGGGACGTACTCGCCGAACGGCACCAGCCGCATCTTGTCGTAACGGTCCCCGGTCGGCCCGTCCGGGCCGATGAGCACGGAGCTCTTGAAGATCCCCGGCCGGTCCGAGCGCCGCGCGTCCACGTTGACCAGCAGATCCGCGCCGACGGCCCGGGAGAGCGCGACGAGCCGGTCGCGCAGGTCGGGGCGGCTCCCCAGATCCTGGCCGATGCTGCTCTCGCCCCACACCACGAGATCCACCCGCTGCCCGGCCAGCTGCCGGGTGAGCTCGGCCTGCCGGTCGAAGCGCCGCTGCACACTGCCCGCGCCGTCGACGACCCCCGGCTGTACGACGGCGACCCGCACCGTACCGGCGTACTCCGGCACGGGCGCCCACCCCCACACGCCGCCGATCACCGCTGCACAGACCAGCACACCGACGAGCGCGGCCGCCCGGGCCGCCCGGGGCACCGAAACCAAGGCGGCAAGCCCGGTGTTGACGGCAACGATCAGAAACCCGACCAGCCACACGCCACCGACCGAGGCGACCCGCAGCGCGGGGGAGACCTGCCACTGACTGGCCCCGAGCAGCCCCCAGGGCCCGCCCAAGTACTCCCAGGACCGCACGAGTTCGACGACCAGCCACCCGGCCGGCACGACGAACAACGCGACCACCACCCGCCCGGCCCCGGGCGCTCCCCCCAGCAGCCGGTGCACCAACAGCCCCCAGGGCGCCCACAACAGCCCGAGCAGGGCAGCCAGCACGAGGATGAAGACGTGCAGACTAGGCAGCAGCCAGTGATGCACAACGAGCAAGAACCCCGTCCCACCCAGCCACCCCTCAACCGCCGCCCGCCGCCCCGTACGCGCCGACCGGACAAGCACCAGCCACGGCACGAGGGCCACCCAGGCGAGCCACCAGAGCGAGGGCGCGGGAAACGCGAGAGCAGGCACGGCCCCGGCGACCAGGGCCGCACAGGCCCGCGGCCAAGGTGAGGCGAGGAGCGCCCCCCGGGCTTGCTGCGGGATGAGCGTCATGAGGTGTCCTCCCAAGGCTCCGGGGCGCAGGTTCTCTATCTGGCGAAGGTAGACGCAAAACGACCGCTCATGACTGGCATTTGCCTTGCTCCTATCTCAGGGCGTCCTCTTATACCTCCTCTTGCGACCATGTGGCCAGGTTGAAGACAATAGGCTTCGCCTGCGCCTTTCATCCTTCACTGCTACGAATGGGGAGTCGTGGCTTGGGGTGAGCTGGGATCGGTCGAGAGTTCGTGCACAGGGTCAAGGTAAATTTTCGACAGTCACCGCCGAGTGCAGGCGCTGGGGAGAAGGGGGAGCAGCACGTCCTCTGACGACGAACGGGAAGTCGCGGCAAGTGGCCGTGGGGGCCGTACCGGTGGACAGATGATACGAGGATGGTGGACGGGCATGGCTTCGACGCAGATGCTCCACCCCTTCGCGGCTGGGGTGAGCCCGGACGTGGAGCGGGCGCGGATCCACGGTCTGCAGTGGGCCAGGGATACCGGGATGACCGGAAGTGACAGGGCGGTGGAGTACTACCGGTCCGTGCGACTCGCAGAGTTCGGAGCGATGTTCTACCCGTATGCGGAAGGCGAGGACATCGAGCTGGCCAGCGATGCGATGACCTTTTACTTCTTGTTCGATGACCAATTCGATGGCGAGGTCGGTAAGAGTCCTCGCAACGTCGCACGAGTCATCGATGATCTGGCTGGCATCATCGCGGGCCGGCACAGGAGGCAGGAGGGAGCCGCCACCTCCTACCCGGTTTATCGTGCTTTCCTTGATCTGTGGCGCCGCATGTGCGAGGGCATGGACGCGGACTGGTGTGCCCGCTCGGCGCAGAACTGGCTCGACTACCTCTACGGGCACGTGGCCGAGGCGGTGGACCGGGAGAACGGCAACACTCTTACCTTCGACGAGTACCTGGTGCGACGCCGGGCGACGATCGGCGCCTACTCGTCGATGGACCTGATCGAGAGGCTGGGGCACTTCACCGTTCCCCGATGCGCGTTCGAGTCCACCCACGTGAGGACGATGCGCTTGCTGTGTTGCGAGTTCATGCTGGGCTGCAACGACATTCACTCCTTCGAGAAGGAGAAGGCACACGGTGAACGGAACAATCTCGTCATCGACTTGGCACGCCAGTACGCCTTGACCGATGCTCAGGCACTGGAGAGGGCCCGCTCGTGGGTACGCTATCGGGCCGATGCGTTCGTGCGGTGTGAAGCGCGAATCCCCGAGCTGTGCCGGGCCCTGGGTTTCTCCGGCGAGGAAACGCAGGCGGTGGATCAGTATGTGTTGGCCCTGGAGTACGCCATGAGCGGGTACAACGACTGGGGCAATACCACTCCCCGCTACACGGGTGATCCTTCGCCCGGCGCTGCTCTGGCTTACCTGGAGGATCTGGCACCTGTTCCCGCACACAGCTGAGTTCGCCTGGTAGTGCCGTCGGCCCGGACGGTAGCTCTGGCCGCCGAGCCGACGATGCAGCTGCCTATGAGCGCCGGAACCAGTTCCTGAACGACGTCCACCAAGGGCGGCGGAGAGCTGTGACCTGCCCGGAGGGTGCCGAGGGCGTCGTGCGCGGCACAGCGCTGTGCGGGCTGTCATCCTGGCCTTCTTCGGCCGTCGGCTCGGAGTGTGAGGGTTGGTGCGGGGTGAATGCCACGGGAAGCGAGGTGAGATGACGGCACATCAGCGTCGACCGGTAATCCAACTCTGACTCCTCGATGGCAAGCTTGATATCGGGAAGCCGCAACAGCAGGGCGTCGATACCTGTGCCTGCGATGGCACGGCCCACGTCCTGGCCCGGGCACTCGTGTGCACCGCCACTGAAGGCGAGATGCGCGCGATTTCCGTGGATCGGGGCGTCCAGATCAGGCCGGACAGCAGTGTCGACGTTCGCCGCGGCGAGACCCATCACCAGTGCATCGCCGGCCTTGATCTGCCGTCCCGCAAGCTCCGTGTCCTGGGTGGCCCAGCGGCCGAGGATGTTCATGAAAGGCGGCTCGTCCCACAAGACCTGTTCCACGGCGTCCGGCAGCGTCATGTGGCCACCGGCCAGGGATGCCCGGAAGCGGACGTCGGTCAATACCATTTTGAGGGTGTTCGCCATGAGGTTGGCCGTCGTCTCGAACGCGGCAATCAGGACGAGTCGCAGGTGCTGCTGCACCTCATCGTCCGAGAGGCCGGAGGGGTGCTCAAGCAGCCAGCTGGTGAAGTCGGCACCGGGACGCGCGTGTTTCCGGGCCACGAGTTTACGCAGTGTCTCCTGGACGAACTCGTTGCTCTGGACCGCGGTTGCCGACCCCTTGATCATGTCACGGCCGGCGCTGACGAGCTCGGGGCTGAATTCCTCGGGCATTCCGAGCAACTCGGTCATAGCCATCATCGGGAGGGGCTCGGCGAACTGGCTCACCAGATCTGCCTTGCCGGATGCACAGAACCGGTCCACCAGCTGGTTTGCGCACTGTGTCACATGGCGGCGGATCCCCCGCCGGTCGAAGCGCGCGATGGCATCGTTGACGGCCCCACGCCAGCGCTCGTGCTGTTCACCATCCGTGAACACGCAGATCGGCTGCCAGGTGACAATCGGGCAGAGCGGGTGGTCTGGTGGCACCCGCCCCTCACGCATCTCGGTCCAGAGCCGGGAGTCGCGCGAGAACCGTGACGGCGTGCGCGCGACGTCCAGGTTCTCTCGATATCCGAGTACTAGCCAGGCGGGGAGGTCGTCGTGGAGCAGGACGGGGGCCACTGGACCGTGCTCGGCGCGCAGCCGTTCGTAGAGCCCATAGAGGTCCGACTCCGCCTCCGGGCCGTACAGCCGGGTCCTGCCGCCCGGGCCCGGGCCCAGTTTGCTCGCCGGGCACTGGGGCGGCGGCGTGGGGAGGGCTTCGGGGCGGGAGTGTTCAGACGTGTCGGTCACTGGGGCTCCGTGGGGACGGTGGTGAGGGTGTACAGATAGCGCATCAGCGCCATCAGGGTGTCGCGGCAGGACGAGCGGTCGCGGGCGTCGCAGTCGACCATGGGGACGGAGTCGTCCAGGTCCATTGCGGTCCGCAGTTCCGACATGGGGTACTTCGGGGCGCCGGGGAACGCGTTGACGCCCACGACGAACGGCACGCCGCGCTCCTCCAGGCGGCCGATCACGTCGTAGCTGACCTCCATCCGGCGGGTGTCGAGGAGGACGACGGCGCCCAGGGCGCCCTCGAAGAGGCCGTTCCACAGGAACCAGAAGCGCTGCTGGCCGGGCGTTCCGAACAGGTACAGCACCAGTTGGTCGTTGATGCTGATCCGGCCGAAGTCCATGGCGACCGTGGTCTCGGTCTTCTGCTCGATGCCGGCCAGGTCGTCCACGCCGACGCCGGCCTGGGTCATCGTCTCCTCGGTCGTCAGTGGACGGATCTCGCTCACCGAGCCGACCAGGGTCGTCTTGCCGACCCCGAATCCTCCGACGATCACAACCTTGACGGCCGCGGTGGCGGAAGCGGGGAGGGTGTCCTCGCTGCGCGGCCCGGCGTAGCCGTCAGAGCTTTTGTAGTCCATGCATCACCGCCTCAAGCAGTCGAACGTCGGGCAGTGCGGCCGTCGGCACCGGCGGGCGGGCCTCGACCTGGCCGCCGGTGAGGAGCTCGGTCAGAAGCGGGGTGAGGGTGCTGACCGGAAGCTCCAGGTATGCGGATACCTCGGCCACCGACAGCGGGTAGTCGCACATCCTGACGACGGCCGCGTGCTCCGGTTGCAGTCCGGGGTCGGGCTCGGTCCGGGACACGATCAGTGTCACCAGGTCGAGCCCCCTCTTCGCCTCCGCGTGGCCTTCGCCGCCGTTGAGGATGTACAGCCGGTCCGGATTGCCCGCGGGCTCCGGACCGGACGCGGGACCGGGTGCGGCTTCGTTCATGTCACCGCCCCGCCGACCCGTGGCGGGCTGGTGAGGTGGGAGCCGATGCGGGCCACGAGGTCCCGCATCTTCATGCCCATCAGCCCGGCGTCCACGTCGTCGTCGGCCAGCACCGCCAGATACGCTCCGTCGCCGGCGGCCATCAGGTAGAAGAATCCGCCGTCGACCTCGATCACGACCAGGCGCATCTGTCCGTCCCCGTGCGGGAACTCGGACGCGATGGCCGTGGACAGGCTCTGCAGTCCGGCACAGGCGGCGGCGAGGCGGTCGGCGACCTCCGTGTCGGTGCCGTGCTGGGCCATGCGCAGGCCGTCCGAGGACAGCACGATCACGTGGCGGGTCTGAGGGACGCTGGTTGCCAGGTCCTTGAGCATCCAGTCCATGTTGAACCGCGGCTGCTGCGTCACTTGGCTACTCTTCCTTGTCTGACGGGATATCAGTGGTGGGCCGCCGGGTCCCGTCCTGCTGCGGCAGCTCCCCGTTGATGCCGCTGGTGAAGGCGGCCAGCCACAGGCCGGGCTGAACGGGTTGCTCCTCGGGAGCCGACGGGGCCGGGGCACTGCGGTCGGTGATGGTCCGGCTGTGATCCGCCGGACCGCGGCGGTCCGCCGCACCCCGGCGTTCGGCACCGCCCCGGCCGCGCTCGGCGGCCGCGCCCCGCCCGAACGGAAGGGGCGCGGGGCCGCGCCGGCGGCGGCGCTGGGGGAGCCCGCTGTCGCCCAGCGGCGGGGGCACGGGGCTGTCCATGATGGGCGCCGCGGAGGGCTGGACCGGGATCGAGCCGGGGCGCCGCTTCTTCTTGAACGGGGGAAGCTTGGGGGCTCGGGCGATGTCGCCGCCGGGGAACCTGCTCGCGGTGATCAGGTTCGGCGGGATGACCAGCACCGCACGGACGCCGCCGTACGCGGAGGGCCGCAGCGAGACGATGAAGTCGTGGGCGTTCGCGAGGCGGCTGACCACGGCCAGACCCAGCCGGGGCGACTCGCCCAGGTCGTCCAGGTCGAGGCCGCCCTCCTTGGACAGCACCCGGTCGGTGCGGCGGCGGGCTTCGTCGGTCAGGCCGACGCCGGCGTCCTCGATCTCGACCGCGATGCCGGACTGGATGTCCACCGCGGTCAGGTGCACCCGCGTCTGGGGCGGCGAGTAACGGGTGGCGTTGTCCAGTAGCTCGGCCAGGGCGTGGATCACCGGCTCGACGGCGGGACCGACCACGGCGACGTCCGCCACCGAGTGCAGGTCCACGCGACGGTATTCGAGGATGCGCGACATCGCGCCGCGCAGCACGTTGTAGAGCGGGATCTCGGAGCGCCACTGGCGGCCCGGGCGCGAGCCGCCCAGCACCGCGATGCTGTCGGCGAGCCGGCCGGTCAGGGCGTTGCCGTGGTCCAGGTGGAGCAGGTCGCCGAAGACGTCCGGGTTGTTGCCGTGCTTGTGCTCCATCTCCCGGATGTCGTACGCCTGTTGGTGAACGATGGCCTGCATGCGCCGGGCGATGTTGACGAACGCGCGGTGGGCCGCGTCACGCAGCGCCTCTTCCGCCTGAACGGCCTCGATGACGGACCGCACGATCGAGCGGTGGGCGGCGGCGAAGCCGGGCTCCAGCTCGTGGATCGGGATCGTCACGCGCAGGACCTGATCGGTGGGGGCACCGTGGCGCATCAGCTTGAGCGCTTCGGGCATCACGTCGCGGGCGAAGCGCCAGGTCTCCGCGTCGTGCTGGTCGAGCCGGTGCTGCAGGAGGGCCTCCCGCTCGGCGTGCCGCCGTCGCAGCCCGGCGATCACCCGTCCCCGGCGGGCCGCCTCGGCGGAGGCCAGCGCCACCGCCACCGTGGCCGCCGCGCCGCACCAGGCCACGGGCGCACGGGCCTCGGGGGTCACGGCGAGGGAGGCGGTGACCGTGCACACGGCCAGTACCAGAGGGGAGACCACCCATATGAGGGCGGAGGCGGGCCGCCCCGGAGCCGACGAGCCAGTACCAACCATCGAGATCCTCGGAACTCTTGAAGACAAAAAGGAGTGGGGGCCGGCGCGCGGCGTTTTCCGTTCTCCCGGAAAAGCGGCGGCAGCACAGCACTTGCCCGCAGCGGGTCGAAGCCGTGACGGCCCGCTGCGCGAGATGGAGCGTAGCTTGTCGCGGAGTGCTCCGGCGCGAAGTTGTCATATTCGCATGATGGGCTGACGAGCGAATTCGAATGGCCTCATAATGACCTGCACCATGCACGCGAATGCATTTCCGAATGGCGAGAAAGAGCGTTCGGCGGCGGGTGGAGGTCACGCTCACGGGTGGTCCGTCCGGCGAACCTTGCCCGGACGGCCGTGGACGCGGCTAGGCTCGCCCCACTACTTCTCCGGGGAGACATCGCCATGTCGGGGCATCAGCGTGAACGCGACCCATCTGCAGCCCTGTTCGAGCGCGAGCGCGAGCTCGCTGTGGCCGAACGGGCGGTGCGCGGCCTCTGCGGCCGCCAAGGGCCGGACGGGCCAGAGGACGGTGATCAAGCGAGGGAGGGCGGCCTCCTCCTCTTCAGTGGTGAAGCGGGCCTGGGCAAAACGGCGTTGCTCACCGAGTTGCGCCGGATGGCCGCCGAGACCGACGCGTGCACGGTGCTCTTCGCGCGCGGCAGCAGGTCGGCCGAGCAGGTCCCGTTCCACGTCGTCCGGCAGCTGCTCCAGCCGGCCCTCGCGCCGATGCCCACGGAGGCGCGGCAGGAGCTGCTCGGCGGCTGGTACGACATCGCCGGGCCCGCACTGGGCATCGCGCCGCCCGTCGGCCCGCAGGCCGACCCGCAGGGCGTGCGCGACGGACTCGACTGGGTGGTCACCCAACTCGCCCTGACCCGCAAGCCCTTGCTCGTCGTCGTGGACGACGCCCACTGGGCCGACCCCGAGTCCCTCTCCTGGCTCACCTCCTTCAGCGTGCGCCTGGGGGAGCTGCCGCTGCTGCTCGTCCTGGCCTACCGGCCCAAGGAACTGCCCGAGCACACCCCGGCCTTCCGGGATCTGGTCGAGGGACGGTCGGTCCGGCCGACCGAGCTGCGCACCCTGACGCCCGAGGCCGTGGCCGGCCTGGTGCGCGACGCCCTCGGGCCCGGGGCCGACGGCCCCTTCTGCCGCGAGGTGTGGGCGGTCACCGACGGAAACCCGTACGAGGTCGTCGAGCTGATAGCCAAGGCGAAGGACCGTGATCTCGAACCGGTCGAGGAGTCCGCGCCCCTGCTGCGCGATCTGGGTGCGGCCGCCCGCGGCAAGGGCCTGGTGTCACGGCTGGAGCAGCTCGGATCGTCGGTGACCCGCTTCGCCTGGGCCGCCGCGATCCTGGGCACGGAGATCGAGGTGCACCTGGCCGCCAGCCTGGCGGGCATGGGCCCCGCCGAGGCCGCCGACAACGCGGACCAGCTGCGCGAGGCCCGTATCCTCACGGGCGGTTCGCGGCTGGAGTTCGTCCACCCGCTGATCGCCACCGCCGTCTACCGCGCCATCCCGGGTGCCACCCGCACCGCCATGCACGGACAGGAGGCCTGGCTGTCGGCCGACGCGGGCAAGGGCGTGGCCGTCTCCGCCCGGCACCTGCTGGAGGTCCACCCCGAGGGCGACGCCGACGTGGTCAACCAGCTGCGCGCCGCCGCCCGCGAACACCTCGCGGTGGGCGCGCCGGACGCGGCCCGCCGCTGTCTGGAGCGGGCGCTGAAGGAGCCGCCGGCCGAGGAGGAGCGGGCCACGCTGCTGTACGAGCTGGGCTGCGCGGCGCTGCTCACCTCGCCGCAGACCACGGTCAACCACCTGCGGGCCGCGCTGGACCTGCCGGACCTCAGCGAGGAGCTGCGCGTCGACGCCGCGTACCGGCTCTCCCAGGCGTACGCGCACAACAGCCAGCTCCGCGAAGCCGTCGCGGTGGTGGCCGACCAGGCGTCCCGCACCCCGCCGGGCCCCGGCCTGATGCGGCTGCAGGCCGCCCACTACCTGTGGAAGGGCATCCAGGTCGAGGAAGAGGACGCCCTCAGTCGCTCGCACCGCATCGCCGAGCTCGCCCGGCCCCTCAAGGGCCGGAACAACGCCGAGCGGGCCCTGCTCGCGCTGCGCGCCTTCGACGGCATGATCCGCGGCGAGAACGCCCTGGAGGTCAACGAGATCGTCGAACGGACGATGCCGGACGGCCGCCTTGCGGACGGCATGGGCTGGACGAACACCGAGTGGGGCTTCGAACTCCCCAGCATCATCGGCATCACGTTCGCCTACACCGACCGGCTCGACCTGGCCGAAGAGCTCTTCACCGACGCCGTGCGCGCCTTCGAGATCTCCGGCTGGAGCGGTGCCCACCTGGCGCTGGCCCATGACTTCCTGGGTCTGGTCCAGCGGCGCCGCGGTCAGCTCGCGAAGGCCGAGCAGACCCTGCGCAAGGGGCTGGAGCTCGCCTACCGTCTCGGTCCGGGGCTGCCCACCCAGTGGGACGGCACCTGCCTGCTGATCGACACCCTGATCGCCCGGGGCAAGGTCGACGAGGCTCAGGCCGTGGCGGAGCAGAACCAGTTCTACCCGCCCTATTCGCCGGTCATCGTCCTGCCCGACGCCGCCTGTCTGGCGGGCCGGTTGCTGCTGCAGCGGGGCAGGGTCAAGGAGGCCGTCGCCGAGCTGGAGGCCGCCGGGAAGCGGCTCGACGAGCGCGGCCGGCACAACACCCTGTGGGCGCCCTGGGCGCTCGACCTCGCGACCGCCGTCGCCGACGAGGAGCCGGAGCGCGCCCGGGAGCTGGCCGACACGGCCGTCGCGCACGCCCACCGGTTCGGTACGGAGACCGCGATCGGCGAGGCGCTGCGCCGCTCGGCCCCGCTGTACGGGCGGGAGGAGCGGCTGGCCAGGCTCGCCAAGTCCGTCGGTCAGCTGAGCGAGTCGCCGTGCCGCTACGAGTACGCGGCGGCGCTGGTCGATCACGGCTCGGCGTTGCAGGAGGCGGGTCGCACGGCCGAGGCGGTCGAGCGGTTCCGGGAGGGGCTGGCCGTGGCCGAGGTCTGCGGCGCGGACGGGCTGATCGAGCGGGCCCGCTCCGGGGTGGCGGAGTGCGCCCCGGGAGAGGACGGCCCCAAGGACTGACGGAGGGATACGCCGGGTCGCCGGCCGCGGGAGCGAGGGCTCACGAGGCGCGGCGGCCCGCTTTCTTCGCGGGGGCCTTCTGGGTGCTCTTGGCGGAAGCGCTCTTCGCCGTGGTGCTTTTCGCCGAGGCGCTTCTCGACGCCGTGCTCTTCGCGGCGGTTTTCTTGGACGTGGCGGTCTTCGCGGTGCTTTTGGCCGCGGTCTTCTTGGCCGGTGCCTTTTTGCTCGCGCTCTTTTTCGATTCCGTTTTCTTGGTGCCGCCCTGCGCGGCGGTCCGCGGCCCGGCCTTTTCCGGTGCCGCCTTCCTGCCCGCCGAGTCGATGGACGCCTGCAGGGCGGCCATCAGGTCGATGACGTTGTCGGGAGCGGGCGTGGTCTCCTTGCGGGGCGCGGGACGGTGGTCGAGATGGGCGCTGATGAGCTCGCCGAGGGCGATCTCGTACTCGTCCTCCAGCGAGTCGAGGTCGAAGTCCTCCGAGAGGGTGTCCATCAGGCTGGTCGCCATCTTCAGCTCCTGCGGCCGCACGGTGACGGAGGCGGGGGGCGCCAGGTCGCCGGCGTCGCGGATCTCGTCCGGCCAGTACATGGTGTGCAGGGTCAGCAGGTCCTCGTGGACGCGCAGCAGGGCCAGCGACTCCCGGGTGCGCAGTGCGATCTTGGTGACGGCGACCCGTTCGGTCTGCTTCAGGGTCTCCCGCAGCAGGACGTAGGGCTTGTTCGCGGCCGCGTTCTCGGGGGCCAGGTAATAGGCGCCGGAGAGCTGGAGGGGGTCGATGCGGTCGGCGTCGACGAAGGCCAGGACGTCGATGAGCTTCTTGCTCGGCAGGGGAAGGCCCGCGAGGTCGTTCTTGGTGACGACGGCGGTGTGCCCCTCGTCGTCCTCGAAGCCCTTGGCCACGTGCTCGAAGTCGATCTCCTTGCTGCAGACGTCGCACACGCGCTTGAGGTGGATCCGGCCGCCGTCCTCGTCGTGGACCTGGTGCAGCTTGATGCCGTGCTCCTGGACGGCGCCGTAGAGCCGTACGGGCACGGAGACGAGCCCGAATCCGATCGCGCCCTTCCACATCGACCGCATAGTTTTATCCCTCCACGGGGAATTCCTACCTTATGTCCGCTTCTCCGGAGCGGCAGGTGGTGGAGTTCGAGGGCCATCGGCTGTCGCTGTCCCACCTCGACCGGCTGCTCTTCCCCGCCTCGGGACACACCAAGGCGCAGGTGTTGCAGTACTACGCGGGGATCGCCCCCGCTCTGCTGCCGTACGCCGTGGGCCGCGCCGCATCGTTCGTCCGCGCGCCCGAGGGCCCCGGCGGCGAGAGCTGGATCGCCAAGACCCCGCCGAACGGTTCACCCGCCTGGGTGCCACGGGTGCCGGTCCGGCACAAGGACGGGGTCACCGAACAGGTGATGATCGACTCCACCGCCGCGCTGATCGCCATGGTGAACCTCGGCGCGTACGAGCTGCACGTGCCGCAGTGGACGGCAGCGGCCGGCCCCGACGCCCACGACCGCCTCGTCCTGGACCTGGACCCGGGCGCCGGCGTCGACCTCGTCGTCTGCTGCCGGGTGGCCGAGCGGCTGCGCCAGCTGCTCGCGGACGACGGACTCACCGCGTTCCCCGTCGTCTCCGGCGCCAAGGGGCTCCACCTGTACGCGCCCATCGCCGCTGTGTCCGGCCGGACCGCCGGGCACTACGCCAAACGCCTGGCCGGCCGCATGATGAGCGAACACCCGGGCCTGGTGGTCGTCTCCATGGTCCGCGCCGAGCGCACGGGCAAGGTGCTCATCGACTGGTCGCAGAACGCGAGCGCGAAGACGACGGCCGCGCCGTACACGGTGCGACTGCTGCCGGGGCGGCCGGGGGTGGCGGCACCGGTCACGTGGGAGGAGGTGGCGGGGTGCCGGAAGCCGGGTGATCTGGCGTTCGGCCCGGAGGAGGTCCTGGAGCGCTTCGCCGCGGACGGCGACCTGCTGGCCGGGCTGGCGGACGAGGCGGTCCGGGCGCCGCTGCCGTAGCGGTGGGGGTGCCCCGGCCCCTCCCCCCCCAGCTACCGCTGGGAGGTGCCCCCGGACGGGCTGAAATCAGCCAGTCCGGCGCTTGAGGACCGGGGCTCATCCCAGGTCCGTCAGGTCCGGCCGTAGGCGGTGCCACGTCGGCTGGCGCAGGCGTCCGCCCGGGGTCCAGCCCGTGAAGGTCACCTCCGCGACCAGCCGTGGCTCGACCCAGTGCGCGCCCGTCACGTCGACCGGCTCCCGGAAGGGCGAGTCCGCGCGGGCGAGCACCGCCAGGTAGCGGGCGAGGTCGCGGCGTTCGGACTCGGACAGGCCGGAGCCGACGGAGCCGGTGTAGCGCAGGCCCTCCGCGTCCCGCAGGCCCGTGAGCAGCCCGCCGGGCAGCCCGGTGAGCGCGCCGCGCCCCTCCGTCCAGCCGCCGATGGTCACGTCGAGCGTGATGACGTGCTTGGTCTTGCGCCAGTGGGGTGACCGCACCCCCGGGGTGTAGCGGGACGACAACCGCTTGGCGACCACGCCCTCGAAGCCGCTGCCCAGCGTGGCCTCCCACGCCTGCCGGCCGTGTCCCTCCAGATGGGCGGGCGCCGACCAGCCGGGGCCGCCGAGGCCCAGCCCGGCGAGGACGGCCCGGCGGTCGCGGTAGGCGGCGTCGAGCAGGGAGTCGCCGTCGAGGTGCATGACGTCGAAGAGCATCAGGCGGACGGGGTACTGCAGTGCCAGTTGCGCCGCGCGGCGCGGGTCGAGCACCCCCATGCGGCGCTGGAGCAGACCGAAGTCGGGGCGCCCCGCCTCGTCCAGGACGACGACCTCGCCGTCGAGCACCGCGGGGCGTCCGGCCAGCTGCTCGCCGAGCGCCTGCAGCTCCGGGTAGGCGGCGGTGGTGTCGTTGCCGGCCCGGGTGACCAGGCGGACCGTCCCGTCGCCGGGCGCGCCGACGACGCAGCGCACCCCGTCCCACTTGACCTCGAAGCCCCATGCGGCGTCCTCGCCCTCGGCGGGCAGCGGCGCCGGGGTGGCCAGCATCGGCCGGATCCGGGGGAGCGCCGGGGCGGGCGGGCTCACTTCGACCCGGCCCAGTCCAGCAGACGGTCCGCCGTCCAGGTGGTGATGACCCGTTCGGGCGGCACGCCGCACTCCTCGGCGCGGGCGCAGCCGTGGATCTGCCAGTCGAGCTGGCCGGGGGCGTGGGCGTCGCTGTCCACCGAGAACAGCACCCCGGCGTCGAGTGCCTCGCGCAGCAGCCGGCGCGGCGGGTCGAGCCGCTCGGGCCGGCTGTTGATCTCCACGGCGGTGCCGAAGCGGGCGCACGCGGCGAAGACCATCGCCGCGTCGAACTGCGACTCCGGCCGGTGCCCCAGGATCCGCCCGGTGCAGTGCCCGAGCACGTCCACCAGCGGGCTGGCGACCGCCGAGACCATGCGCCGGGTCATCTCCTGCGCGTCCATCCGCAGCTTGGAGTGGACCGAGGCGACCACCACGTCCAGCTGTTCCAGCAGCTCCTCCTCCTGGTCCAGCGAGCCGTCGGCCAGGATGTCGCACTCGATGCCCGTCAGCAGCCGGAAGCCGTCCCCGAGCCGCTCGTTGATCCCGGCGACCACGCGGAGCTGCTCGCGCAGCCGCTCCGGGGAGAGCCCCCGGGCGATCGTCAGCCGCGGGGAGTGGTCGGTGAGGACGGCCCACTCGTGGCCCAGATCCCGGGCCGCGCGCGCCATCTCGTCGATCGGGCTGCCGCCGTCCGACCAGTCCGAGTGCAGGTGGCAGTCGCCGCGCAGGGCCGCCCGCAGTGCCAGGCCGCCCTCGGCCAGTGGCTCGCCGGCCTCCTCCTCCAGCCGGGCCAGATAGGCGGGCACCTCGCCGCGCACCGCCTCGGCCACCACGGCCGCGGTCTTGGGGCCGATGCCCTTGAGGTCCGTCAGGGACCCCCCGGCCGCCCGGCGCCGCACCTCCTCCTCCGGCATTCCCGCGACCACCGCCGCGGCCGTGCGGAACGCCTTGACCCGGTACGTCGGGGCCTGGGCGCGCTCCAGCAGGAACGCGATCCGCTCCAGTGCCTCCACGGCCTCCATGGCACCCACCTCCACACCACCACCGTGCGCCACGGCCCCGGGGCCCGCACGCCTTCAGGACGGGCGTTCGGCCAGGCGCGTCGGCGGCAGGAACTCGCCCGCGAGCGTCCGGTGCCACCAGGCGCCCGTCTCGCGCAGCTCGCGCCAGGTGGTGAAGCGGTAGAGGTACAGCCGCGCCCGGACGTGGGTGGGCGGGGCGGTGGGGAAGGGGTTGTGGCGCAGCAGCCGCAGGGTCGCCCGGTCGCCCGTCAGCAGTCGCTCGACGAAGGGCCCGAACCACTCGCGCGCGTAGCCCGGCGAGATGCCGGCGAACCACATCAGCCAGTCGAGCCGCAGGTGGTACGGGGCGAACTGGCGGGGCAGCCGGCGGGGGTCGCCGGGCTTGCCCCGGAAGCCGTACTCCCGCCAGACCGTCCCGCCGCTGAGGGTCTCCTCGTCGGTGCCCTCGACGACCACTTCGAAGCGGCTGCGGTTGATGCTGCCGAAGGCGCCGTAGGTGTTGACCAGGTGCAGGGCGTTGAAGGACATGTTCATGCGCTGGTGGGAGGAGAGCAGGTTGCGCACCGGCCACCAGCTGAGCACCGCCACCAGCGCCGTGACGGCGAGCACCAGGACCTCGTACCAGAGCGGGGCGCCCGCCAGGGGCGTGTGGGCGGGCAGGGAGAACAGTGCGGCCATGGCCGATCCGTCGACGGCGGCGAAGGCGAGCACGATCGTCAGCCAGTTGAGCCACGCGAAGTTGCCGGAGGCCACCAGCCACAGCTGGGTGACGATGATCAGGCCCGCGGCGACGCTCGCGAAGGGCTGGGGCGTGAAGAGGCCGAAGGGCACGATCAGCTGGGCGACGTGGTTGGCGCCGGTCTCCACCCGGTGCAGCGGCCGGGGCAGCCGGTGGAAGAACCAGCTCAGCGGGCCCGGCATGGGCTGCGTCTCGTGGTGGTAGTACAGGCACGTCAGGTCGCGCCAGCAGGCGTCCCCGCGCATCTTGATCAGGCCCGCGCCGAACTCGACGCGGAAGAGCAGCCAGCGCATCAGCCACAGGACGAGCACGGGCGGGTCCGTCCGGGCGTTGCCCAGGAAGACGGCCAGGAAGCCGGCCTCCAGCAGCAGCGACTCCCAGCCGAAGCTGTACCAGGTCTGGCCCACGTTGACGATCGACAGGTAGAGCACCCACAGCAGCGCCCACATCGCCATCGCCGCCCCCAGCGGCACCGCGTCCGCGGCGCCCGCCACCACCGCGGCCGCGAGCAGCGCACCGCCCCACGCCCAGGCGGCGAAGAAGCGGTCCGAGTAGTGGAAGTGGAAGACGCTGGGCGCCCGGCGCAGCGGCGCGTACGCCACGAACCGGGACACCGGCAGCATGCCCCGTTCGCCGATCAGGGCGCGGAACTGCAGGGCGGCCGAGACGAAGGCGATCAGGTAGACGCCGGCGAGCGCCCGCTGGAGGACCAGCCGGCTCAGCCAGTACCCCGATGCCGTGAACCACTCCATGGCGGTATCCGTACCACTTGCGCCCCTCCAGATCGTGCAGTCACATCGAAGAAACGGACAAAAGGTGGCAGAGTGGCTCTATGGTTGATCGGGGAGCGACGCCTGCCGCCGTACCGGCACCGGGCGACTGGCCCGCTCGCCCGGAGCTGATCCTCGCCCTCAACCGCACCGGAAGCTTCGACTGGGACCTCGACAACGACCGGCTCCACCTGGACCCGGTGGCCCTGGAGATCCTGCACGTGCCTCCGGGCACGTACCACGGCAGCATCTCCGACCTCGGTGGCCGGCTGCCGCGCACCGACGCGAGCCGGCTCGACGCCCTCGTCTCCCGCGCCCTGAAGGACGGCAGCGAGTTCTACGGCGCCTACTACCGCGTCCGCACCGACGACGGCAGCCTGCGCTGGACCTACACCCAGGGCCGCATCCAGCGCGACGAGGAGGGGCGCCCCCGGCGCATCGTCGGCGTCGTCCGGGACGCCACCGAGGAACTCGACCGTGCCGGCCCGCCGCTGCAGGACGTCGAGCACCGCCACCAGACCACCGTCGTGGAGAAGATCACCGCCGCCCTCGGCCACGCCCGGACCGTCCAGGACGTCATCGACTTCTTCAAGGACGCCCAGGCCGTCGAGCACCTCGGCTCCGACCTGCTCGTCCTCGGTCTCCTCGACTCCGGACGCATTCACCTGGTGGCCGAGGGCCCCTCCGAGCACTTCATCCCCGGCACCCGCTACACCCGCGTCGACGACAACTTCCCCATGAGCGAGGTCATCCGCACCCTCACCCCGCGCTTCATCGAATCCCGCGAGGAGTTCGCCACCTGCTACCCCTGGCTGTGGGAGCGGATCAAGGACATCGGCATCGCCTCCGCCGCCTACCTCCCGCTGATCGCCCAGGCCCGCCCGATCGGTGCCCTCGGGCTCCTCTACCGCGACGCCCGCGGCTTCACCCAGCACGAACGCAACCTCTTCATCGCCCTGAGCAGCAGCCTCGCCCAGAGCATCGCCCGCGCCATGCTCTTCGACCAGGAGCACGACCTCGCCAAGGGCCTGCAGCAGTCCATGCTGCCCCGCCGCATCCCCGACATCCCCGGCGCGAACATCGCGGTGCGCTACCGCTCCGCCCGCATGGGCCGCGACATCGGCGGCGACTGGTACGACGCCATCCCCCTGCCCGGCGGCCGCGTCGGCGCCGTCATCGGCGACGTCCAGGGCCACGACACCCACGCCGCCGCCGTCATGGGCCAGCTGCGCATCGTCCTGCGGGCCTACGCCACCGAGGGCCACGCCCCGGCCACCGTCATGGCCCGCGCCTCCGCCTTCCTCCACGAACTCGACACCGACCGCTTCGCCACCTGCACCTACGCCGAGGCCGACCTCGCCACCGGCATCGTCCACCTGGTGCGCGCCGGCCACATAGACCCGCTGCTCCGGCACGCCGACGGCACCTGCCGCCGTCTGCCCGTCTCCGGCGGGCTGCCGCTGGGCCTCTCCGCGGAGTTCGGCCGCCCCGACTACCCCGTCACCACCGTGGAGATCGACCCGGGGGAGACCCTGCTGCTGTTCACCGACGGTCTCGTCGAAGTCCCCGGCTCCGACCTCGACGAGGGCATGCACCAGCTCACCGGCATCGTCCGCGACGGCCCCTACGAACTGCAGAGCCTCGCCGACCTGCTGTGCGAGGTGGTGGGCGAGCGCGTCGGCGAGGACGACATGGCCGTCCTGCTGCTGCGCCGCCAGGGCGCGGCCACCCCCGGCGGCGGCAAGCTCCAGCAGCACATCGCCCCCGCCGACCCCGACGCCCTGTCCGCCGGCCGGCACATGATCCGCGCCGCGGTACGGGCCTGGGGCGCCCGCGAACGCTCCGACGAGATCGAGCTGGCCGCCGACGAACTGGTCACCAACGCCCTGCTGCACACCGACGGCGCCGCCGTGGTGACCATCCGCATGCTCCCCGGCCCCGAACGCCGCGTACGCGTGGAGGTCGAGGACCAGTCCAGCGCCCTGCCGCGCCGCCGGGAGCCGGGGGAGTCGCAGGTCTCGGGCCGCGGACTGCTGCTGATCGACCAGCTCGCGGACGTCTGGGGCGTGGAGCCGCGCGGCGGCGGCAAGTCCGTATGGTGTGAATTCGTCGTACCGGACCGACACCATCCGGACTGACCGCAATCGGCCCCGATTTGCGCGATGTGCCGTTCTCCGGTTCCACTGTCGCTTCCATCGCTGACGAACCGTCGGAAAGGCCGGAAGAACCCCGTGGGGAACCCCAGACGTCACACCATGCGCCGTGCCACGCTGCTGATGGGCGCCGCCGCCCTGACCCCGGCCGTGCTGCTCACCGCCCAGGCGCCCGCCGCCCGGGCATTCGGCACGGTCAACGCCCTCGGCCAGCACGCCGAGCACGAGCGCATCACCCGCGCCGCCCTCGCCTGCGCACCGGGCCGGGCCTCTGACGGCACCTGCTTCGAGCCCCGCTCCCTGGACCAGATAGCGGGCCACAAGGGAACCTTCGGCGCCGTCGGCGCCCCCGACACCGACGAGGTCGCCACCCCCGAGGCGCACTGCGACAACGCGGACTTCCTCACCGCCGCCGGCTACCCGCGCAGCCGCGAAGAGGCCACCAAGCAGCTCCAGCGTTGCGTCACCAAGCTGCAGAGCCGCTTCCGCGAGGGCGTCGACGCCGCCGGCGGCACCCTCAAGGCCGACGGCACCGTCGCCCCCCGCGAGAGCGACCTCGCCAAGGACTGCACCTTCACCCTCGGCGTGCCCGGCCGCAACAAGTGCGAGGCCATCGAGGGCCTCGGCCGCGCCCTGCACGGCGTGCAGGACTTCTACTCGCACAGCAACTGGGCCGACCGGGCGGCCGCCGGCCGCCCCCTGGGCAAGGACAACCCGCCCGGCCTCGGCCTGCCCGCCCCCTCCCCGCTGCTCGCCCTGTCCACCGGCCGCCCGCCGGCGGCCGCGGACGTCCCCCGCGAGCTCACCACCGGCTGCTTCTCGCTGCTGCCCCTGGGCTGCTCCAAGCGCGTCCAGCACTCCGGCCTCAACAAGGACAACGGCCTCATCGACCCGGCCACCGGCGCCACGAGCAAGCCCACCACCGACCGCGGCAGGACGGCCGACAACTTCGACCGCGCCGTCCGCGCCGCCATCACCGACACCCGCCGCCAGTGGGCCGACTTCCGGGACGCGCTGACCGCCCGTTACGGCAAGGACCGTGCAGAGACCATCGGTTGCGTGCTCACCCACGACGATCCCGCGCGGGCGTGCGCGCCGCAGGGCTGAGCCGACCGCCCCCGCAGCAGCCCCGCAGCGGCCGCTGAGGAAGAGGCCAAGGTCACAGCGGTTTCCCCTGCTGCCGGGCGCACCCGCTCCCCTAGCCTTCCCCCATGACGGTCCTGCCTGATGACGGCTTCTCCCTGGCCGCCGAATTCCCGGACGCGACCCGCACCCAATGGCAGCGCCTCGTCGCAGGCGTACTGAGCAAAGCGGGCACCGTGGCCGAGGGACCGGCGGCCGAGGACGCGCTGGCCACCGCACTCCAGGACGGGCTCGCCACCCGCCCGCTCTACACGGCCGACGACGGCGCCCCCGCGGCCGGCCACCCCGGCTTCCCGCCGTTCGTGCGTGGCGGCACCGTGGCCGGGACCGCACTGACCGGCTGGGACGTCCGCCAGCACCACGGCCGGCCCGACCCGCGCCGCACCAACGAGGCCGTCCTCGCCGACCTGGAGAACGGCGTCACCTCCCTCTGGCTGACCGTCGGCACCGCCGGACTGCCCGTCGCCGCCCTGCCCGCCGCGCTGGACGGCGTCTACCTCGACCTGGCGCCCCTCGTTCTCGACGCCGGTGCCGAGTTCGAGACCGCGGCCGCGTGCCTGCTCGGCCTCCACGACGACCGCGAAGTGCCGCGCGAGGCGTCCCACGGCAACCTCGGCGCCGACCCGCTGGGCACCCTCGCCCGCACCGGCGGCGACACCGACCCCGCCGGCCCCCTCGCGGCCGCCGCCGCCCTCGCCGCCCGCTGCCTGAGCGAGCGCCCCGGCATCCGCGCCCTGACCGTCGACGCACTGCCGTACCACGACGCCGGCGCCTCGGCCGCCCAGGAACTGGGCTGCTCCCTCGCCACGGGCGTCGCCTACCTCCGCGCGCTCACCGCCACCGGGCTGAGCACCGACGCGGCCTGCGCCCAGCTGGAGTTCCGCTACGCCGCCACCGCCGACCAGTTCCTCACCATCGCCAAGCTGCGCGCCGCACGACGGCTGTGGGCCCGCGTCGCCGAGGTCAGCGGCGCGGCACCCGCCGCTCGCGCCCAGCGCCAGCACGCGGTCACCTCCGCGGTGATGATGACCCGCCGGGACCCGTGGGTGAACATGCTGCGCACCACCATCGCCTGCCTGGGCGCCGGGGTGGGCGGCGCGGACGCCGTCACCGTCCTCCCCTTCGACGAGGCCCTCGGTCTGCCCGACGCCTTCGCCCGCCGTATCGCCCGCAACACCTCCTCCATCCTGCTGGAGGAGTCCCACCTGGCGCGCGTCGTCGACCCCGCGGGCGGTTCCTGGTACGTCGAGCGGCTCACCGACGAGCTCGCGCACGCCGCCTGGGCCTGGTTCCAGGAGCTCGAACGGGCCGGCGGCCAGGCCGCCGCCCTGCGCTCCGGCCTCGTCGCCGAACGGCTCGCCGACACCTGGCGCCACCGGTCCGCTGACCTCGCCACCCGCCGCGAACCCATCACCGGCGTCAGCGAGTTCCCCCATCTGGGCGAACAGCCCGTCCACCGCGAGGCCGCCCCGGCCGCCCCCGCGGGCGGCCTGCCGCGCGTGCGCCGCGACGAGGCGTACGAGGCGCTGCGCGCCCGCTCCGACGCCCACCTGGCCGCCACCGGCGCCCGGCCGCGGGTCTTCCTCGCCGCGCTCGGGCCCGCCGCCGCCCACACCGGCCGGGCCACCTTCGCCGCCAACCTCTTCCAGGCCGGCGGCATCGAGCCCGTCCACGAACCGGCCACCGTCGACGCGGACTCCGCCGCCGGCGCCTTCGCCCGCAGCGGCGCCACGGTCGTCTGCCTGTGCTCCAGCGACAAGCTCTACGCCGAACAGGCCGAGGCCGTCGCCGCCGCCCTCAAGGCCGCCGGCGCCGGACACGTCCTCCTGGCGGGGAAGCCTGTCGGCGAGCAGCGCGAGGCGTACCTGCGTGCCGGAGTCGACGGGTTCGTCTTCGCCGGCGGCGACGCCGTCGCCGTCCTCACCTCCGTTCTCGACCGCATGGGAGTGGCGTGATGTCGATCCCCGACTTCTCCGGCATCGACCTCGGACCGGCCGACGCCGGCACCACCGACGCCGCCGCCTGGCGCGCAGCCCTGAAGGAGAGCACGGGCAAGAGCGTCGAGGACCTGCTCTGGCAGACGCCCGAGGGCATCGGCGTCAAGCCGCTCTACACCGCCGAGGACCTCGACGGGCTGGACTTCCTGGGCACCTACCCGGGCATCGCGCCCTACCTGCGCGGCCCCTATCCCACGATGTACGTCAACCAGCCCTGGACCATCCGGCAGTACGCCGGCTTCTCCACGGCCGAGGAGTCCAACGCCTTCTACCGCCGCAACCTGGCGGCCGGCCAGAAGGGACTGTCCGTCGCCTTCGATCTGCCCACCCACCGCGGCTACGACAGCGACCACCCGCGCGTGACCGGCGACGTCGGCATGGCGGGCGTCGCCATCGACTCGATCTACGACATGCGGCAGCTCTTCGACGGCATCCCGCTGGACCGCATGAGCGTGTCGATGACGATGAACGGCGCGGTGCTCCCCGTACTGGCGCTCTACATCGTGGCCGCCGAGGAGCAGGGCGTACCGCCCGAGCAGCTGGCCGGGACCATCCAGAACGACATCCTCAAGGAGTTCATGGTCCGCAACACCTACATCTATCCGCCCCGGCCCTCGATGCGGATCATCTCCGACATCTTCGCGTACACCTCGCAGAGGATGCCGCGCTACAACTCCATCTCCATCTCCGGCTACCACATCCAGGAGGCCGGGGCCACCGCCGACCTGGAGCTGGCCTACACCCTCGCCGACGGCGTGGAGTACCTGCGCGCCGGGCTCGGCGCCGGACTGGACGTCGACGCCTTCGCGCCCCGGCTGTCGTTCTTCTGGGCCATCGGCATGAACTTCTTCATGGAGATCGCCAAGTTGCGGGCCGCCCGGCTGCTGTGGGCCCGCCTCGTCAAGCAGTTCGAGCCGAAGAACGTCAAGTCGCTCTCGCTGCGCACCCATTCGCAGACCTCCGGCTGGTCGCTGACCGCCCAGGACGTCTTCAACAACGTGGCGCGCACCTGCGTCGAGGCCATGGCCGCCACCCAGGGGCACACCCAGTCGCTGCACACCAACGCCCTCGACGAGGCGCTGGCCCTGCCCACCGACTTCTCCGCCCGCATCGCCCGCAACACCCAGCTGCTGCTGCAGCAGGAGTCCGGGACCTGCCGGGTCATCGACCCCTGGGGCGGCAGCGCCTACGTCGAGCGGCTCACCCACGACCTCGCCCGCCGCGCCTGGCAGCACATCCAGGAGGTCGAGGCGGCCGGCGGCATGGCCCAGGCCATCGACGCGGGCATCCCGAAGCTGCGCGTCGAGGAGGCCGCCGCCCGCACCCAGGCCCGCATCGACTCCGGCCGGCAGCCGGTGATCGGCGTCAACAAGTACCGGGTGGACAGCGACGAGCAGATCGAGGTGCTCAAGGTCGACAACTCCTCCGTGCGCGCCCAGCAGATCGAGAAGCTGCGGCGGCTGCGGGCCGAGCGCGACGAGGCCGCCTGCCAGGACGCGCTGCACGCCCTCACCCGGGCCGCCGAGGCCGGCCCCGGCCGGGGGCTCGACGGCAACCTCCTGGCCCTCGCGGTGGACGCGGCCCGCGCCAAGGCCACCGTCGGCGAGATCTCCGACGCCCTGGAGAAGGTCTACGGGCGGCACGCCGGGCAGATCCGTACGATCGCCGGTGTGTACCGCGAGGAGGCCGGACCGTCGTCCGGAGTGGAGCGCACCCGTGCGCTGGTCGAGGCGTTCGAGCGGGAGGACGGCCGGCGGCCGCGCATCCTGGTCGCCAAGATGGGCCAGGACGGCCACGACCGCGGCCAGAAGGTGATTGCCACCGCCTTCGCCGACCTCGGCTTCGACGTGGACGTCGGCCCGCTCTTCCAGACCCCGGCCGAGGTCGCCCGGCAGGCGGTCGAGGCGGACGTGCACATCGTGGGCGTCTCCTCGCTGGCGGCCGGCCACCTCACGCTCGTCCCCGCCCTGCGGGAGCAGCTGCAGGAACAGGGCCGCGAGGACATCATGATCGTCGTCGGCGGGGTCATCCCGCCGCAGGACGTCGAGCCTCTGCGGGAGATGGGCGCCGCCGCCGTGTTCCCACCCGGAACGGTCATCCCGGACGCCGCCCACGACCTGCTGGAGACCCTCGCCGGGGTCCTCGGCCACGAGCTGTGAGGCCGCTCCCCTGATGGCCCGCGCGATCGACATCGACGCCTACGTGAAGGGCGTGCTCGACGGGAAGCGGGCGGCCGTCGCCCGCGCCATCACCCTCGTCGAGTCCACCCGCTCCGACCACCGGGCGCTCGCCCAGCGCATGCTGACCGCCCTGCTGCCGCACGCCGGTGCGGCACGCCGGATCGGCATCACGGGCGTGCCCGGCGTCGGCAAGTCCACCTTCGTCGACGCCCTCGGCACGATGCTCACCGGGCTCGGCCACAAGGTCGCCGTGCTCGCCGTCGACCCCTCCTCCAGCCGCACCGGCGGCAGCATCCTCGGCGACAAGACCCGCATGGAACGCCTCGCCGTCGACCCCGCGGCCTTCGTCCGCCCCTCGCCCACCGCCGGAACGCTCGGCGGGGTCGCCAAGGCCACCCGCGAGACCATCGTGGTGATGGAGGCCGCCGGATACGACGTCGTGCTGGTGGAGACCGTCGGCGTCGGCCAGTCCGAGACGGCCGTCGCCGGCATGGTCGACACCTTCCTGCTGCTCACCCTCGCCCGCACCGGCGACCAGCTCCAGGGCATCAAGAAGGGCGTCCTGGAACTGGCCGACCTCGTCGCCGTGAACAAAGCGGACGGACCGCACGAACGGGACGCCAGGGCCGCCGCCCGCGAACTGGCCGGCGCCCTGCGCCTCATGCAGTCCCCGGACGCCGCCTGGAACCCCCCGGTGCTCACCTGCAGCGCCCGCGAGAACACCGGCCTGGACGTCCTGTGGGAGCGGGTGGAGCAGCACCGCCGCGTACTTCAGGCCACCGGCGCGCTGGAGGAACGGCGCCGCGGGCAGCAGGTCGACTGGGTGTGGACCATGGTCCGCGAGCAGCTCCTGACGGAGCTCCGCGACCACCCCGACGTGCGCCGCCTGGGCCCCGGCCTCGAACAACAGGTGCGCGAGGGCACCCTGACGGCGGGCCTGGCCGCCGAGCGACTCCTGGAAGCGTTCCGTCCGCCCGGCCCGCGGGCACCGGCCGCCGGGTACGGAGCCGACCCGGCGCCATGACATCCTGAGCCGTCACAGTTCGCCGGGCGCATCGGCGGATGTCCGGGATATCGAGGATGATGCAGCACATGAGACTCTGCTTCCTGGTGGAGGAGCAGTACCGGTACGACGGCATGCCGGTGGACGTCATCCGCCAACTGACCGCCTGGGGTCACCGGGTGGACGTGCTGCGGCCGGGCAGCTCGCTGATGCGCCTCTCGGAGGTGGTCCGCGCCGGGGACCACGACGCGTGGGTGCTCAAGACCGTGTCCGGCGGCCCGGGGCTGACGCTCCTGGAGGCCGCCGCGACCGTCGGCCTGACCACGGTCAACGACGCCCGTTCCATCAGGGGCGTACGGGACAAGGCCCTCGCCGCCGTGATAGCCGAGGGCCGTGGCCTGCCGGTGCCGCCGACCTACGCGGCCGCCCGTGCGGAGGAGTTCGCCGGGCTGCCGGCGAGCGCCTACCCGCTCGTCGTCAAGCCCGCCGACGGCAGCTCGGGGCGCGCGGTCCGGCTCGTACCGGACGCCGAGCGGCTGACGGCCCCCGCACCGGCCGACGGGCACCCGGACGGCATGCTCATCGCCCAGCCCTACGTGCCCAACACGGGCGTCGACCTGAAGGTCTACTGCGTCGACGGGGAGCTGTACGCGACCGAGCGCCGCAGCCCCCTGCACCCCGACCACCCCGCCCGGGAACGCAACGTACCGCTGGACCCCGGGATCGCGGCCATCGCCGCCGAGGTCGGCGCCGCCTTCGGCCTCGACCTGTACGGGGTGGACATCGTCCTCGGCCCCGACGGCCCGGTCGTCGTCGACGTCAACGACTTCCCCAGCTTCCGTCAGGTGCCCGACGCCGTGGCCAAGGTGTCGCGCGCCATCCTGCGGCTGGCGGGCGGGGGAGGAACCGGACCGGCACCCGGCCCGCACCCCCTGCTCACGGCGCAGGCCCGGGCCGCCGGCGGCAGCGCATGAGGATCTGCCTGCTCACCCCCGACCCCGGCCACCCGCTGCTCGCCGAGACCACGGCCCTGCTGACGCCACGCCACACCGTCGAATGGACCGACCCGGGGGCGACGGAGGGCTTCCCCGACCCCACGGCGCTCGCCGACGTCTACCTGCTCAAGACGCGCACCCCGCGAGCCCTGGCCTACGCCCGCTTCCTGGAGGAGCACGGGGCTCCGGTGCTGAACTCCTCCGCGGCCACCGAGCTGTGCCAGGACCGCACCGCCATGGCCGAGGTCGCCCGGCGCGCCGGGCTGCCGTTCGTGGACACCCGCACCGAGGCGTCCCTGTCGCGCTTCGCGGCGGCGGAGAAGGAGCTGCCGGGCCCCGTGGTGGTCAAGAGCCGGCGCAGCCGGCGTGACGACCTGGTCGCCCGCGTCGACGACGTCGTCCGCCTGCGCTCGCTGGCCGCACAGTGGCCGGAGGAGCCGGTGGTGATCCAGCCCTTCACGCCCAACGACGGCTGGGACCACAAGCTCTGGGCCGTCGCCGACGACATCTTCGCCGGACTGCGCCGCTCCGAGCTGGCCACGGCCGTCCCCGACAAGACCACCCGCTCGCTGGGGACCGGTGAGCTGCCCGACGGGTGGCTGGACGTCGTCCGGCGCGTGGGCGAGGTGTTCGCCCTGGACGTCTACGGCGTCGACCTCCTCGACGCCGGGGGAGAGCCCGTGATCGTCGACATCAACGCCTTCCCGGGCATCCGGGGCCAGGCCGGGGCACCCGAGGCCCTGGCCGCACTGGCCCTGCGCACGGCCGGGGGCGGCCGGCGCCCGCACCTCCCGGCGCCCCGCCGGCCGGGCCCGCTGGCCGAGCCGCAGAAGATCTGAGGCCGCGCCCCTCGCAGCCTCGCCCGTTCCCCTCGATACTGCGGACGCCTGTCGTGCGCAGTTTCGAAGGAGGCCGGCATGCTCCACGGCATAGACGTCAGCAGCCACAACAGCGAGAACTACCCCCTCCAGGGACTGGACTTCGTTTTTGTCAAGGTGACCGAGGGAACGTCGTACACCAACCCCAAGTGGGTCGTCCAGCGCGACCGCGCCCGGCGGGCGGGGCTCGTCGTCGGCTACTACCACTACGTCACACCGGGCTCGATGTCGGCACAGGGCAACTACTTCCTCGGGAAGATCGCGTTACGCGCCGGCGACGTCCTGGCACTCGACTGGGAGCACCCCGACGTGTGGTGCCCGGACAAGGACCGCTGGCTCGCCCACGTGCGCGCCAAGGCGCGCGGGCACCGGGTGGTGCTGTACTGCAACCGGGACTACTGGTTCAACCGCGACACGACGAGCAACGCGGGCGACGGCCTGTGGATAGCCGACCCCGGCCACGCCGCCGGCCACCCGGCCGTACAGCATCCGTGGACCTTCCACCAGTACAGCTGGGCCGGGGGCCTGGACCGCAATGTGGCCCGGTTCGCCGACCGCGCCGCACTGCGGTCCTGGGCGGGAGCGGCACGGGAGGGCGAAGCCCCGTAGGTCGTCCGGGAGCGGGACCCAGCCGGGCCGGCCCGGCGACGGAACGGCCGGCGAGGGACGCCGCAAGCCCCGGCGGGCGGGTCAGCGCACCCGCCCGCGCGGCTTCAGTGGCACCGGCGGCAGGGCGGGGGCGGGCAGGCGGGCGCCCTCGTAGCCGTGGACCGCGCCGAAGCGCTCCCCGGCCGTCCACGCCTCGCGTGCCGCGGCGATCTCCTCGCCGGTGCGTCCCACGAAATTCCACCACATGACGATCCGCTCCTCGAAGGGCTCGCCGCCCAGCAGCATGAACGCGCTGTCCACGTCGGCCCGCAGTGGGAGTTCGGACCGTCCGCAGCCGAGGTAGAGCATCGATCCCGGTGCCAGCCGCACCCCGTCGACCTCGGCCTCGCCGGACATGGTCAGCGCCGCGTACTCGAAGTCCGGCTGCACGGGGAGCCGCCCCTCGCAGCCCGCGGGCAGGGTGACGTCCGCGCCGACGATCGGCGTGAACGCGGTCGCGGGGGAGGGCGCACCGTCCAGCTCGCCCATCAGGACGGTGGCACGGATGCCGCCACCGCCCGTCACCTGCGGCAGTCCGGCGTGGTGCTCCCACGTCGGGGCGGTGTGCCGGTGCGCGTCCGGCAGCGCCACCCACAGCTGCGCACCGTGCAGGAGAGGGGCGTGCTCGCGCGGGGACTCCTCCGAGTGGCTGATGGCCCGACCGGCCGTCATCAGTCCCAGCTCACCCGGCCGCACCGTCTGCAGGCTGCCGAGACTGTCGCGGTGCAGCACCTCTCCCGCGTGCAGCCAGCTGACGGTCTGCAGCCCCATGTGCGGGTGCGGGGGCACCTGCATGCCGGGCTCGTCGGCGATGTCGTCGGGGCCGTAGTGGTCGATGAAGGCCCAGGCACCCACCATGCGGCGGCCGAGGTTCGGCAGCAGCCGGCGCACCATCGTGGACTCGCCGAGCCGGACGTCCTTGGCGGGCAGCAGCTCGCGCACGGGGCGGGCGGTGACGTCGTGCCGGCCGCCGCACAGGGCCGGTGCGGGGTGAAGATCGAGGTTGCTCATGGCAGCACTCTGCCGTCTCCGGAGGCCGGTGACCACGCCCGGCACCGCCACCGGCGCGGCCGGTCAGCCGCCGAGGGCCCGCAGTCCCGGGACGAAGGTCACCAGCAGCGGTACGAACGGCACCAGCGCCGCCGTGGCCGTCAGGCGCAGGCGGCGGGCCGCCGTGAGGCGGGGGGCGGGGGTCAGCAGCCGGTGGACGCGGTCCGGGACCCGGGACAGCGGGGAGGGGCACGGGCCGAACACCCCCCGGTCCTCGTTCAGTTCGACGAGGGCGAGGGCGGTCGTCATCCGGCCGAAGCGGCGGGAGGCGCAGTCGTCGGCCGCCAGCTCGACCAGGTGGTGGACCTGGTCGCGGAAGGCCGCGAACACCGGCACCTGCGGGAAGCCGTTGGCCAGCGCCGCCGAGCAGTGCAGCAGCCAGTCGTGTCGGGCCCGGGCGTGGCCCTGCTCGTGCGCCAGCACCGCGTCCAGCTGAAAGCCCTTCAGGCGGCGCAACGCCGCCGTGGTGATGACCAGTTGAGGCGCGCCGCCGCCCCGCAGCACCCAGGCGTCCGGCTGCTCGCCCTCCAGGACCACCAGCCGCTCCGCGCCGCGCTCCTCGCCGGGCAGGCGCGGCGAGCGGACGAGCAGGTCGGCGCGACGGCGGCGGCGCCGGGCCCGGGCGTCGCGGACCTCACGGGTGAGCATCGCCGCGGTCCAGAGGGCACCCGCCGCGAGAGCGACGGCCAGGGGGGCCGCCCACGAGCCGTAGGCGGTCAGCGCGTACGCCTCGACCACGCCGTGCGGCGCGGGCGCGAAGACGTTGCCGCGCACGGCCTCCCAGGCGGCCGCGCCGCTCAGCGCCATCGCGAGCCCGCAGCACAGCAGGACGGCGCCCACGGCGCACTGCCACACCCACAGGGCCAGCACGGGTTCACGATCGGGCCAGTCGGCGCGGGTCAGCATGCGCGGTGCCATGGCCGCGACCAGGACAGCGAGGGCCAGCAGCGCGAGCGGGACCATCATGGTCAGCAGCCTATGAGCGCGGCGGCGCGGCCGGTACGTTCCCGTCGGCGAAGTGACGCATCGCACGCGAGCCGGGATTCGCTCACATGGTGAGCAGCATCGTCAGCATCCCGATGCCCATGGACAGCCGGCACGCGTGCGTCAGCTCGGGCCGGGCCCGGCGCCCGCGTCCCTCCCATGCCGTCTCGCCGCCGGGGACCGCCGCCGCGGGGACCATGCCGGCCGCCCCCCGCACGACGTACACCGCGAAGTACGCCAGCAACACACCCGTCAGCAGCGGGACTCCGGCCGGCTCCCGGGCCGCCGCCGCGTGCCCCGCGTGCACGGCCGCGGGGGAGCCCACCATCGCCAGGGCCATGTAGACCATGGCGAACGCACCCACCGCGTGATGCACGTGATGGGCCTCCGGCTGCCGCCGGGCCGCCATCAGCGTGCGCACCCCGGCCCCGGCGAACACCAGGGCGAGCAGGCCCTGTCCCCAGGGCCGGGTGTCCAGGGCCGCGGCCGGAACGGCCATCGCGGCCATGCCGAGCCCCATCAACGCATCGCCCGCCGCGGCCCGGCGCTCCCCCGCTGCGCCGGCCCGCGTGCTGACGAGGCAGTACGCGCCGGTCGCCGTGCAGAGCCCGACCAGCAGCCAGCCGATCAGCGGCGGTCCGTGCACGGCACACCTCCCCGGAGCGCATCCACCCCCGGAGGATGCCCGCGGCAGCCGCATCGCACGGGAGCGCACGGGCGCACGGGGGGAGCACGCACCCCGCTGCCGGTGCTCCGGCGCAGCGCGGGAGCACGGCCGCGCATGCCCGGGGGGCCCGCGCCTCCGGACGCGCGGGGCCGCTGCGTCAGATGCCCGGCCGGTACCGCATCGGATGCCCCTCGGGCACCTCCACCACCGCGATGCGCACCCCGTCGGGATCGGCGATCCACATCTCGATCAGCCCCCAGGGCTTCTTCTCCGGCGGCTCCAGCACCTCCACGCCGTGGCGCAGGAACTCCGCGTGCGCCGCGGCGGCGTCCGCGACCTGGAACCACAGCTCCAGCCCCGGCCCCGGCGGCGAAGCGGACCGGCCGGAGACCTCCAGGAAGCCGCCGCCCAGGAAGTAGACGACCCCGCGCTCGGGGCCCGTGCCGAACTCGCGGTAGACCGCGAGCCCCAGCTTCCCGCCGTAGAACTCCCGCGACCGCTCCGGGTCCGTCGGCCTCAGTAACACCCTGCTGCTCAGTACGTGCACCATGCCCGCGACTGTACGCACACCTCCTCCGTTAGGGTCGTACATGCGCACGGAACCGCACGGAGAGAGGACCCCGGAGCACATGGAGACCACCACCGGCCGCCGGACGGAGCCGACCTTCCGGCAGGCTTCCCCGGCCGATGTGCCGGCCCTGGTCGAGCTGGTCGAGTCGGCCTACCGCGGCGACGCCAGCCGCGCCGGCTGGACGACCGAGGCCGATCTCCTGGAGGGCCAGCGCACCGACGCCGAGGGCGTCTCGGCCCTGGTCGCCGACGTCAACAGCCGGCTGCTGGTGGCCGAGCACGACGGCGAGCCGGTCGCCTGCTGCCACCTCGAACACCGCGGTGACCACGTCTACTTCGGCATGTTCGCGGTCCGCCCCGAGGCCCAGGGCGGCGGTCTGGGCAAGCGCGTCATGGCGGAGGCCGAGCGGACGGCCCGCGCCGAGTGGGGCGCCGCCGCGATGCACATGACCGTGATCAGGCAGCGCGCCGAGCTCATCGCCTGGTACGAGCGGCGCGGCTACCGGCGCACCGGGCAGATGAGCCCGTTCCCCTACGGCGACGAGCGGTTCGGCATCCCGCAGCGCGACGACCTGGAGTTCGAGCTCCTCGTCAAGGAACTGGCCGGCTAGCGCCGCAGCCCCGGCCGGTGGAGCCGGGCGGACCCTAGAGTCTGCCCGCCTCCACCAGCCGCCGCAGGAAGTGCCGTGTGCGCTCCTGCTGCGGATCGCCGAAGACCTCGGCCGGCGTGCCGCGCTCCAGCACTACGCCGCCGTCCAGGAAGCACACCTGGTCGGCGACGTCGCGGGCGAAGCCCATCTCGTGCGTGGCCAGGACCATGGTCATGCCCTCGTCCTTCAGGTCGCGCACGACGTTCAGGACCTCCCCGACCAGCTCCGGGTCGAGAGCCGCGGTGATCTCGTCGAGCAGCAGCAGCCGGGGGCGTGCCGCCAGCGCGCGGACGATCGCCACGCGCTGCTGCTGGCCGCCGCTGAGCCGGTCCGGGTACTCGCCGGCCCTGCCCCCCAGACCCAGCCGTCCCAGCAGCTCGTGCGCCCGCTCCTCGGCCTCCGCGCGCGGCACCCCGTGCACGCGCCGGGGGGCGAGGGTGATGTTGTCCAGCACGGTCATGTGCGGGAAGAGGTTGTACGCCTGGAAGACGACGCCGATGCGGCGGCGCACGGCGTCCGGGTCGGTGCGCGGGTCGGTGATCTCCTCGCCGTCCAGGAAGATCGCGCCGTCGTCGATCTCCTCCAGCAGGTTCGAACACCGCAGCAGCGTCGACTTGCCGGACCCGGACGCGCCGATCAGCGCGGTGACGGTGTGCGGGGCGACCTCCAGGTCGACGTCGCGCAGGACGACCGTGCCCCCGAAGGTCTTGCGCACCGCTTCCAGGCGCAGCACCGGCTGCTCGCTCATACGATCCCTCCCTGGGCCCGGCGGCGGTCCATCCGCGCGGTGACCGAGTCGGTGAACCGCGTCATGGGGACGGTGAGCGCCACGAAGATCAGTCCGGCGACGACGTACGGGGTGTAGTTGAAGCTCTTGCTCGCGGTGATCTGTGCCGCGTAGACGGCGTCGACCGCGCCCGCGATGGAGACCAGCCCGGTGTCCTTCTGGAGGGAGACCAGGTCGTTGAGGAGCGGCGGCACGACCCGCCGCACGGCCTGCGGCAGCACCACGAAGCGCAGGGTCTGCCCGCTGCCGAGCCCCAGCGACCGGGCGGCGGCGCGCTGGCTGGGGTGGACCGACTCGATGCCGGCCCGGAACACCTCGGCGACGTAGGCGGAGTAGGTGAGCACCAGTGCCGTGCCGCCCAGCAGCACCGGGTCGGTCGTCACGCCCTGCAGCCGCAGGGCGGGGACGCCGAAGACCACCATCAGCAGGCAGATGATGAGGGGCAGCCCGCGGAAGAAGTCGGTGTAGGCGGTGGCGAGCGCCCGCAGGGGAAAGAACACCGGGCCGCGCAGGGTGCGGGCGACCGCGATCAGCATGCCGAGGACGAGCACGGCCGCACCGCACACGACCAGCAGCCGGAAGTTGAGCCAGAGCCCGTCGAGGATCTCCGGCAGGGCCTCGCGGGCGTAGTGCGGGCTGAAGAACGTCTCGCGGGTGCGCGGCCAGCCGGGCGAGTTGACCACGACGAGGAAGAGCACGACGCCGGTGACCAGGGTGCTCACGGCCGCGACCGCCGTGGCCCGGCGGGCCCGGGCGCGTTTGAACGCCTCGCGCTCGACGCGCCGCGCGGACGGGGTGTAGCCGTCGTCCGCCGGGGCGTCCGCGGACGGCTTGCGCGCGTTCCCCGACGGTTTCCGTGCGTCCGGCACGCGCGGCGGCGTGTCCTGCGGCTGCGGTGCAGCGGCCGGCTTCGGCGTCGCGTCCCCGGCCGTCATGACAGCACCGGTGCGCCGACGGTGTCGGACAGCCACTGCTTCTCCAGCCGGCCGAGCGTGCCGTCCTTGCGCAGCGAGTCGACGGCGTCGCTGACGCAGCCGGTGAGGCGGCTGCCCTTGTCGAGGACGAGCCCGAACTGCTCGGCTCTGCCCCCGCCGGCTCCCTTCACGTCCTTCGGGTCGAACTGGCCGACGATCTTCGCCTCGGGCACCTCGGCGGAGGTGATGTAGAAGGCCGTCGGGAGGTCGACCACGATCGCGTCGACCTGGCCGTTCTTCAGGGCCGTCTTGGCGTAGTCGTTCTTCTGGAAGACCGCCGGCCGCCGGTCGGGCTTGATCAGGTCGTTGACGACGTCGAGGCTGGTGGTGCCCACCTGGGCGCCGAGACGGGCCTGCCGGAGCCCGGCGACCGAGGTCGCCTTGGCGGCGTCGGAGTCCTTGAGCGCGATGACGGCCTGCCGCACGTCGTAGTAGCCGGAGGAGAAGTCGACGGCCCGGCGGCGCTCGTCGCTGACGGAGACCTGGTTGATGTCGAAGTCGAACTTCTTCGCGCCGGGGGCGACGGAGGTGTTGAAGGGCACCGTCTGCCACACCACGTCGGTGCGGGCGTAGCCGAGCCGGTCGGCGACGGCGTACGCCACGGCCGACTCGAAGCCCTTGCCGTTCGCGGGGTCGTCGTCCTGGAACCAGGGGGCGTAGGCGGGCTTGTCGGTCCCCACCGTGAGCTTTCCGGCGGTCCGGGTGGCGAGCCGCCCCTTCGCGCACGCGGCGGCCTTGGCGCCGGGCGTGCGGGGCGGCTGGGCGGAGTCGGTGTCGTCCTGCGGGGCGCAGCCGGCGACGGCGGCGAGGAGGACCGCGAGGGTCGCGGCCAGGCGTCTGGGCTGGTTGGCGACGGGCATGGCGGGAGACTGGCAGCGCGCGCGATGATCTGTCCAGGTCATGACCGCCAACCGTCCGAATGGTGGAAGGTTGTTGCCGTTCCATGAACACCCGGAGCGCCCCGTGCCGCCGGAACTGGCCGGAAAACGCCCCCTCCCGGCGGGGGCGGGAGTGCCGGGTGTGGCGATCGGCCGGGCCGGCTCCCCCGTACGGCGCAGAACGACAGGAAAAACGTCTGTACGGCAGGGCCTCGGCAGGATAATTTATCGCTCAACCCCTTGAGGTGAAGAACCCCGCATGGATACGGTGTCTTAACGCCAGGTTCTCCCGAGGAGGGGCAGTCGTGACGGAAATTCTTACGTCGACAGCAGCAAAAACCGACATTTTGTCTGTCGATCGTGTGGTGGAGCACCCGGCCTGGGCCGAGCTCAAGGGCGCCGTGGAGGCGATCCGGCCGTGGCAGTCCGCCGACGGCTCCATCGACCTCACGGCCGAGGGCGCGCCACCGGGCGACGCCGTCCGCGCCCGGGTGGAGACGGTCATAGCCGCCGTCGAGCAGCTCTCGCCCCTCCTGCCGCACGACGCCGCGTACCACGCGGCCCTCGTCTCCGACCTGCGCCGCTGGGCCGACTCGGGCTTCGGGGTGCCGGACTTCCTGGACTCCCTGCTGGCCTTCCGCCCCGCCGCCGAGCGCACCGACGGCCGCCAGCACCTCGTGCTCTTCCCCATGTACACCCAGAACGGCAACCCCGACCGCAACTTCGAGGCCGTCGTCCTGCGCATGGTGTGGCCGGAGTGGCTCGCGGAGCTGGAGCGCACCCGCTACGACAACCCGCTCTTCCTCGGCATCACCTTCGAGGACTTCACGGCGGGCTACGACACCAACTCCGCGGTGCTCTTCCCCGAGACCATCGCCGTCCGCGAGGCCCCCGAGCGCTTCACCTGGGGCGGCATCTTCTGCGACCGCGAGGCCGCCCGCTTCCGCCGCATCACCGAGGCCGCCGTGGAGACCCTCCGCCTGGACCTCCCCGCCGACATCGCCGACATGATCGGCGACCAGGAGCGCTGCCAGCAGGCGTTCGTTCTGTGGGACATGGTCCACGACCGCACCCACAGCCACGGTGACCTGCCGTTCGACCCCTTCATGATCAAGCAGCGGCAGCCGTTCTGGATGTACGGCCTGGAGGAGCTGCGCTGCGACCTCACCGCCTTCAAGGAGGCCGTGAAGCTGGAGGCCGACGGCTACGCCCAGGCCCGTGACGTGCAGTTCGCCGTTCTGTTCGACCGGATGTTCCGCTTCCCGATCACCGGCGAGCGCGTCCGCAACTACGACGGCCTCGGCGGCCAGCTGCTCTTCGCCTACCTGCACAAGCACGACGTCGTACGCTGGACGGACAACACTCTGCACATCGACTGGGAGCGTGCCCCGCAGGTCACCAACCAGCTGTGCGGCGAGATCGAGAAGCTCTACCGCGACGGCATCGACCGCCCCAAGCTCGTCCACTGGTTCGCCGCCTACGACCTCGTCTCGACCTACCTCGCCCCGCACCCCGGATCCGTGTGGGCCAAGGGCCCCGACGCCCTCGACCTCGCACTCCCGCCGCGCAAGCTGGTGGACGACGTGCTTCCGGACGAGTTCCCGCTCAGCATGTTCTACGAGGCCCTCGCCAAGAAGCTGCGCGGTGTGGTCGCATCGACCAAGGGAATCACCGCGGCGGACATGGAGCGGGTGGCGGCGTGAGCGAGCAGCAGGAGAGGGAGGCGACGACCATGAGCACTCCGACGAACGGCAACGGCCCGCTGGAGGGCGCCGTCGTGGCGGTGGCCGGAGCGGCCGGCCCGGCGGGCCGGGCGGCCCTGCTGCGGCTGGCGGAGGCCGGGGCGACGGTCGTCGCCGCGGACGCCGACGCGGCCCGCCTCGCCGAGGCCGTGGACGCGGCCCGCTACGCCCACGGCGGCGCGACCGTCACCGGTGACACCGTGGACCTGCTCGACCTGGACGCCACCCGCGCCTGGGCCGACCGCACGGAGAAGGAATACGGCCGCATCGACGGCCTGGTCCACCTGGTGGGCGGCTGGCGCGGCTCGGCGACCTTCGCCGAGACGGACATGGCCGACTGGGAGCTGCTGGAGAAGCTGCTCATCCGCACCGTCCAGCACACCTCGCTCGCCTTCGAGGGCCCGCTGGCCCGTAGCGGCAACGGCCGCTACGTGCTGATCAGCGCGGCCGGCGCGAGCAAGCCCACCGCGGGCAACGCCGCCTACTCCGCCTCCAAGGCCGCCGCCGAGGCGTGGACGCTGGCCCTCGCGGACTCCTTCCGCAAGGCGGGGGGCGACGAGGCCCCGCCGGCCGCCGCCACCATAGTGGTGATCAAGGCGCTGGTGCACGACGCGATGCGCGCCGAACGACCCAACGCGAAGTTCGCGGGATTCACGGACGCCAAGGACCTGGCCCAGGCCATCGTCGGCGTCTGGGAGAAGCCCGCCCAGGAAGTGAACGGAACCCGTCTGTGGCTCACCCCGCAAACCTGATCGAGACGCCTTCCGCAGCGACCGACGTGCAGCGTCGCCACGACCCCGCCGTGCGCGGGTTCGCCAGCGACAACTACGCGGGCGCCCACCCCGAGATCCTGGCCGCGCTCGCGGTCGCCAACGGCGGGCACCAGGTGGCGTACGGCGAGGACGTTTATACCGCCCACCTCCAGGACGTGATGCGCGCCCACTTCGGGCCGACAGCCGAAGCCTTCCCGGTCTTCAACGGCACGGGCGCCAACGTCGTCGCCCTGCAGGCAGCCACGGAGCGGTGGGGCGCGGTCATCTGCGCCTCCTCCGCGCACATCCACGTCGACGAGTGCGGCGCGCCCGAGCGCGTCGGCGGGCTGAAGCTGCTGCACGTGCCCACCGAGCACGGCAAGCTCACCCCCGACCTCATCGACCGCGAGGCGTTCGGCTGGGACGACGAGCACCGCGCCCAGCCGCAGGTCGTCTCGATCACGCAGACCACCGAGCTGGGCACCTGCTACACGCCCGAGGAGATCCGCGAGATCTGCGACCACGCCCACGAGCGGGGCATGAAGGTCCACCTCGACGGCTCGCGCATCGCCAACGCCGCGGCCACCCTCGGCGTTCCGCTGCGGGCCTTCACCACCGACGCGGGCGTCGACCTGCTCTCGTTCGGCGGCACGAAGAACGGCATGGTCTTCGGCGAGTGCGTGGTCGTGCTGAACCCGGACGCGGTCCGGGCCATGAAGCACCTGCGCAAGATGTCGATGCAGCTCGCCTCCAAGATGCGCTTCGTCTCCGCGCAGTTCGAGGCGCTGCTCAGCGGCGACCTGTGGCTGCGCAGCGCGTCGCACGCCAACGCCATGGCGGCGCGGCTGGCCGAGGGCGTACGGGACGTCGAGGGCGTCGAGATCCTCCACCCCGTGCAGTCCAACGCCGTCTTCGCCCGGCTGCCGCACGACGTCTCCGAGCGCCTGCAGAAGCGCTACCGCTTCTACTTCTGGGACGAGGCGGCCGGCGACGTCCGCTGGATGTGCTCCTTCGACACCACCGAGGCCGACGTGGACGCCTTCACGGCGGCCGTCGCCGAGGAGATGGCGCACCACCGGGCCGGACACGGCCCGGCAGCCGCACCCACGGCGGCGTAGGGACGTACGGACGCAAAAGAGCCCCTGGCCACGCACTGCGCGGCCAGGGGCTCTCCTGCGTTCTGCGTACTAGCGCCGGTCAGCGGACCCGGCCTCGGCCGGCGTCGGGGCCGTGCCGCCCAGGTGCGCCGGGATCCACCAGCTGTCGCCCGGGCCCTCCGTGCGCACGGGGTAGGCGCGCTGAGCCGACTCCAGCAGGCCCTGCACCCGGGACCGCACCCGCTCGGTGACCTTCTCGGCGGACTCGCCCGCCTCCGGCGTCAGCGGCTCGCCCACGCGTATGGCCACCGGGATGTGCTCCCGGCTCAGGTTGCGCTTCTGTCCCTTGGTCCACAGCCGCTGGGTGCCCCACAGCGCCATCGGCACCAGCGGAACGCCGGCCTCCTGCGCGAGGCGCGCGGCGCCGGACTTGAAGTTCTTCAGCGTGAAGGACGTGGAGATCGTGGCCTCCGGGAACACGCCGATGACCTCGCCCGACCGCAGGGCGGACAGCGCGTGCCGGTATGCCTCCATGCCCGCCGCGCGGTCCACGGGGATGTGCTTCATCGCGCGCATCAGGGGCCCGGACACCTTGTGCCGGAACACCGACTCCTTCGCCATGAAGCGCACCAGCCGCTTGGCGGGGCGGGCCGCCAGGCCGCAGAAGACGAAGTCGAGGTACCCGATGTGGTTGCTCACCAGCACCGCCCCGCCCCGCTGGGGGATGTGCTCGGTGCCCTGGATGTCGAAGCGCAGGTCCAGCGCCTTGAACATGGTGCGGGCTACACCGATCACCGGTGGGTAGACGAGCTCTGCCATGTCGGGAAGGTCCTTCCGGCCTGGGGGAGGGTGCTCCCGGCTGAAGTGAGATGCGTGGGGTGGCGAAGTTACGCAGCCGTAGGGTGCCGGCTTCCGCCAGATCGTGCCTGAATGCCCGGCCCAGGGGCCAGCCGGGACGGCCCCGGGGCCGGGAGATCCTCGTCACGTCGGGAAATTTTCGCGGTTCCCCCGGTGCTTCGGGAAGAGACCGGACATGGACGAAAGGGGACGCGCGTGCCCGTGCGGGACGACGAGGGCGCCGGGCGGGACGGGCGCGGGACGCGGCTGGGCGCCGCCGAGATCGGCGGGGAGCTCGGCACCCGGGCCACGCTGGTCCACTTCTCCAGCGCCTTCTGCCGGCCCTGTGCGGCCACCCGCCGCGTGCTCGCGGACGTCGCCGCGATGGTCGAGGGCGTCACGCACGTCGAGATCGACGCGGAGGCGCGCCTGGAGCTCGTCCGCGCCCTGGACATCAGCGCCACCCCCACCACCCTCGTGCTGGACGCGGACGGGCGCGTCGTGCGCCGCGCCGCCGGGCAGCCGCGCCGGGCCGACGTCATCGCCGCGCTGGGCGCGGCACTCTGACGGGCCGTGCGGGCCGTGCGGGCCCTGGCGGCCGTGCGGGAGGGCCCGTGACGGCCGGGCGGGCCGTGATCCACCTCCCAGATCAGCGGTGTCCCTTGACGCTGCACACTCCGAATCGTCAGTGTGACGCTATGTGGCCCGACCTGCTTCTCCGTGGACGCGCGTACGTGGACTCCGTGCGGATCGCCGGCGCGCGCTGTCCGAGCACGTGAGCACCCGCACCGTTCCGCTCCCGGCTCGCCGCCCCGGCAGCTCGGCCCTCCGGCAGAAGGACCTTTCATGACGGCCTCGCCCGACCTCGCCGCCCACCGCCCCGCCACGCCCGACCTGCTGCGCTCCGTCTTCCGCCGGCACGCCGCCGGGGTCGCCGTGATCACGGCCCGGGGCGCCCGCCCGGCCGGCTTCACCGCGACCTCCCTGACCTCGGTGGCCGCGGAGCCCCCGCTCGTCTCGTTCGGCGTCGGCACCGGCTCCTCCAGCTGGCCCGTGCTGGCCGAGGCCGAACACGTGGGGGTGCACATACTCGGCGAGCACCAGCAGGAGCTGGCCGCCACCTTCGCGCGCAGCGGCGCCGACCGCTTCGCCCCGCCCACCCGCTGGAGCACCGGCCCCCACGGCGTGCCGGTGCTGGACGGCGTGCTGGCGTGGATGGTCTGCCGGGTGGTGGCCCGCGTGCCCGCCGGTGACCACCGCCTCGTCCTGGCCGAAGCGGTCGCCGGGGACCCCACCGGCGACGGCCGGCCGCTCCTGTACCACCAGGGCCGCTTCAACGGATTGCGCGACTGATACATCCCCTCGTGCCGCGTTGGGCAGATCACAGTCGACCGGCCTTGCGTTCCGTGAACACCCTCGATGTACTGACGAGTAACATTCTGGTCGGGGCGAAGCCCGGACCGACCGGGATCCGCCCCACCAGGCGCCTATGCTGCCTGCGAAGGCAGCTTTGATAGAGACGATGCAGTAGGAGAGCCGGCGTGAGCTTGAGGATCGTTGTCTGTGTGAAGTACGTGCCCGACGCCACCGGCGACCGGCACTTCGCCGAAGACCTGACCGTCGACCGCGACGACGTGGACGGCCTGCTCTCGGAGCTCGACGAGTACGCGGTCGAGCAGGCGCTGCAGATCGCCGAGGACGCCGACGACGCGGAGATCACCGTCCTGACGGTCGGTCCCGAGGACGCCAAGGACGCGCTGCGCAAGGCGCTGTCCATGGGCGCCGACAAGGCCGTCCACGTCGAGGACGACGACCTGCACGGCACCGACGCGCTGGGCACCTCGCTGGTGCTCGCCAAGGCCCTGGAGCACGTCGGCTACGACCTGGTCATCTCCGGCATGGCCTCCACCGACGGCGGCATGGGCGTCGTCCCGGCCATGCTCGCCGAGCGCCTGGGCGTCCCGCAGGTCACCCTGCTCTCCGAGGTCAAGGTCGAGGACGGCAAGGTGACCGGCCGCCGTGACGGCGACGCCGCCAGCGAGCAGCTGGAGGCCGCCCTCCCGGCCGTCGTGTCCGTCACCGACCAGTCCGGCGAGGCCCGCTACCCGTCCTTCAAGGGCATCATGGCCGCCAAGAAGAAGCCGGTGCAGTCCCTGGACCTCTCCGACCTCGGCATCGAGGCCGACGAGGTCGGTCTGGACGGCTCCTGGACCGCGGTCGACGAGGCCGCCGAGCGCCCGGCCCGCACGGCCGGCACGATCGTCAAGGACGAGGGCGAGGGCGGCAAGCAGCTCGCCGAGTTCCTCGCGGGCCAGAAGTTCATCTAGAGCTCCGCTCCGGATGAACCCCTGACGCCCGAACGCCTCTCAACCGCCCTCGCAATTCCCGCAGGAGTGCAGATCCATGGCTGAAGTCCTCGTCTACGTCGACCACGTGGACGGCGCCGTCCGCAAGCCCACCCTTGAGCTGCTGACCCTCGCCCGCCGCATCGGCGAGCCCGTCGCCGTGCACCTGGGTGCCGGCGCGGACACCGCCGCCGCCACGCTCGCCGAGTACGGCGCGGTCAAGGTCCTCGCCGCCGACGCGCCCGAGTTCGCCGACTACCTCGTCGTGCCGAAGGTGGACGCGCTGGAGGCCGCGTACAAGGCCGTCTCGCCCGCCGCCGTGCTCGTCCCCTCCTCCGCGGAGGGCAAGGAGATCGCGGCCCGCCTCGCGGTCCGCATCGGCTCCGGCATCATCACCGACGCCGTCGACCTGGAGGCCGGCGACGAGGGCCCGGTGGCCACGCAGTCCGTCTTCGCGGCCTCGTACTCCACCAAGTCCCGCGTCACCAAGGGCACGCCGGTCATCACCGTCAAGCCGAACTCCGCCGCCCCGGAGGCCGCCCCGGCCGCCGGCACGGTCGAGCAGCTGGCCGTCGCCTTCGGCGAGCAGGCCACCGGCACCAAGGTCGTCTCCCGCACCCCGCGCGAGTCCACCGGCCGCCCGGAGCTGACCGAGGCCGCGATCGTGGTCTCCGGCGGCCGCGGCGTCAACGGCGCCGAGAACTTCCCGCTCATCGAGTCCCTGGCCGACTCCCTCGGCGCGGCCGTCGGCGCCTCCCGCGCCGCCGTCGACGCCGGCTGGTACCCGCACACCAACCAGGTCGGCCAGACCGGCAAGTCCGTCTCGCCGCAGCTCTACATCGCGGCCGGCATCTCCGGTGCCATCCAGCACCGCGCTGGCATGCAGACCTCGAAGACCATCGTCGCCATCAACAAGGACGCCGAGGCTCCGATCTTCGAGCTCGTCGACTACGGCGTCGTCGGCGACCTCTTCCAGGTCGTCCCGCAGCTGACGGAGGAGATCACGTCCCGCAAGGGCTGATCCCCCCCACGCACACGGGCCCCGCGTCCCGGCCCCGAGGCCGGGACGCGGGGCCCGCGCGCGTCCGTCCGGGTGACCTTGACCGGGCCGCAGGTGTCCGTCCGAGCCGACCGCTGGAAGAGATGTCCCCATGGAGACTGATCAGACCGACACCGTGGCGCGGTTCCTCCACGCGCTGAGCCCGGCCAGCCGGGAGGACGTCCAGCAGCTGCCGCGCGAGCAGCAGGAGAAGATGGCCGGGGCCTGGGAGGGCCTCCTCCGGGACGACACCGACCTGCTGTCGCTCAGCGAGCTCGACCCGCCCACCGCCGAGCACCGGGCGGCCGAGCACGTGGTGCGGGACTACTTCTGACGGTGACGCCGGGGTGTTGACCCCTCCCGGGTGCCTGGCTAACTTCGCTGCACGGATGGTTGATTCCGGGAAGCGGAAGCGCGGAGGGGTGCCATGGGGAAGCAGCCGGCGATCGCGACGACCTTCACCCGGGCGGTGAGCCGGCGCATCGGCGCGTCCCTCGCGGACGTCGACGCCGAGCTGGCCCGCCGCTACCCGGGCGACCCGGGGACGCGGCAGCCCGTGCACACCGTCTACGTCCCCGCCGACGCCGCCTCGGCCGGCACCGTCCGCGCCTGGGGCGACCGGGCCCTCGCGGCCCTCGACGAACACGCCCCCGACGCCGCGTCGTTCGCCGCCGCGCTCGGTCTGCCGGACGCCCTCGCCGCGCCGGTGTACGAGCGCGTCCGGGCGAAGCTGGAGCGCGAGCCGGTGGAGGACCTCCGCATCGACTTCGAGGACGGCTACGGCGTGCGCCCGGACGCCGAGGAGGACGCGGCCGCGGTCCGCGCGGCCCGGCTGGTGGCCGGGGGGCCCGGTGGCGCCACGGCGGCCCCGTACCGCGGCATCCGCATCAAGTGCCTGGAGGCGGCCGTCCGCGAGCGGGGCATACGCACCCTCGACGTCTTCCTCACCGCCCTGATGGAGGCGGGCGACCCGCCGGACGGACTCGTCCTCACGCTGCCCAAGGTGACGTACCCCGCGCAGGTGACGGCCATGGTGCGGCTGGTCGAGGAGTTCGAGCAGGCGCACGGGCTGCCGGCCGGGCGCCTCGGCTTCGAGATACAGATCGAGACCACCCAGTCGGTCCTCGGCGCCGACGGCCGGGCCACCGTCGCCCGGCTCATCGACGCGGGGGAGGGGCGCGTCACCGCGCTCCACTACGGCACCTTCGACTACAGCGCCGCCTGCGGCGTGGCCGCCGCCCACCAGTCGCCCGACCATCCCGTGGCCGACCACGCCAAGGCCGTCATGCAGGCGGCGGCGGCCGGCACCGGCGTACGCCTCTCGGACGGCTCGACCAACGTGCTGCCCGTCGGCACCACGGAGGACGTCCACCGGGCCTGGCGCCTGCACCACGCACTCGTGCGCCGCTCCCTGGCCCGTGCCTACTACCAGGGCTGGGACATGCACCCGGGCCACCTGCCCAGCCGCTACGCCGCCGTCTACGCCTTCTACCGCGAGGGACTGGAACAGGCCGCCGCCCGCCTCGCCGCCTACACGACCCGCACCCCGGGCGCGGTCCTGGACGAGCCCGCCACCGCCCGGGCCCTGAGCGGCTATCTGCTGCGCGGACTGGACTGCGGCGCCGTGGACCTTCCGGAGGTCACCGGCCTCACGGGTGCGAGCCGGGCCGCACTCGAACGGCTGGCGGGACGTCCGGGCGCGGGGGCGGCGGGTGGTGGCCCGGTATGAGGGGGGCGCCCGTCGGTACCGGCCTGGACTCCCCCGGATGAGGAGACCGATGGCTGTGGGCCATGTCATGCGCAGAGCCGCCACCGTGGCAGCGGTGGCCGCCGGGGCCCTCATCGGGTCCGCCGAGGGGTGGTCCGCGGCCGTCAGTGTCCCCGTGGCCCTTGTTGCCGTGCTGGTGGGCCTCGGGTGGTGGCCGCGGGGGCAGCGGGGCATCGTCCGGGCGGCGGGCGGGGTGGCACTGGCGTCCGGGGGCTGCACGCTGGCGAGCTACGGCGGGTGGACGGTGCAGGAAGGGTCTGCCGCCGGTGCCCTCATGATGGTGGAGTACGTCGCCGTGGCCGGACTGACGTTCGTCGTGGCACGGCTTCTGCCGGCTCGCCGGGCGGCACCGCTGGGGGCACTGCTGAGCGTGACGGGGGCCACCGTCGTTCTGCGCGGGCACGCGTACCACGGCTTCCTGGAAGCCGTGGGGCAGTGCGCGTTCCTGGCACCGCTGCCCCTGGCCGCGGGTGCGGCCGGCCGGTATCTGTACGCGCTGCACGAGCGGCGCATCCGCAGCGTGCAGGAGGCCCGCCGTGCGCAGCGGCTCGAACTCGCCCGGGACCTGCACGACTTCGTCGCGCACGACGTGTCGGGGATCGTGGCGCTCGCGCAGGCGGCTCAGGTCGTCGTCGAGCGGCAGCCGGACCTGATCCTGCCGCTGCTGCGGCAGATCGAGGAGGCGGGGCAGCAGGCCCTGGGAGCGATGGACCGCACGGTCCACATGCTCGGTGATGCCGACGACAGGCCCGGTCCGCACGGGCTCGACGACATCCGCGGGACCGTGGACCGCTTCCGGGCCTCGGGGACGACGAAGGCCGAGCTGGAGGTACGGCTTTCGCAGAGCGAGTCGGTCCGGGTGCCGCGCGAGACGGCGGGCACCGCGCACCGCGTCGTCGTCGAGTCGCTCACCAACGTACGGCGGCACGCCCCGGCGACGGCGAGCGTGCGGGTCACGGTTCACGGCGCCGGGCCGGAGCTGGTGGTCACGGTGACCGATGCCGGGCGTGAGGGCCCCGATTCAGGGCAGGGCCGGTCATGGAGCGGTGGTGACCGGCGGGGCGGCCTGGGGCTGGTCGGGTTGGCCGAGCGGGTGGAGGCGCTGGGCGGCTCGTTCACCGCCGGGCCGCATGGGTGCGGATGGCGGGTGCGGGCGGCCTTCCCGCTCGGCCCGGCCGGGGACTGAGTCAGTGTCGCCCGCAGCGGGAGCACTGCCCGCGGCGACGTAGCCAGTACGCGAAGGTGGCCGCGCCCAGGGCCAGGCCCCAGACGGCCCAGAGGACGCCCGGTCCGTTGGTGGCCCACATCCGGGCGTCGATGTGGCGGGCGTTCATCAGACCGCCGGGAACGAGCACCAGCGCGACCAGCGTCGCGGGGACGATCGCCGTCGCCGGGTGGACCCGCTTGCCCGCCTTCCACCACACCCAGCGCGGCCAGATCTCCCCCCCAGCGACTGATCAGGCCATGGGTGAGCAGGCCGCCGGCCGTCGAGGCGAGGCCCAGGCCGAGTCCGATGTCCAGCATGTACGGGGTGTCCTGCATCTCCTGGAGGAAGTCCTCGGTGATGCCGAGCGGCCAGCCGAAGTACCAGGCCAGTCTGGTGACGTCGTACGGGACGGACGACACCGCGGCCGTGAGGACGGCCCAGCGGCCCCACCGCAGCGTCGCCTCCGGCTCGGTCCACGCTGCCGCACGGCCCCCGCGACCACAGGAGACGCACAGGCCCTTGGTGCGGCGTTGGTGGACGAGAGTGGCGGCCGCCCACAACAGACCGCCGGCGAACACGATGATCAGGTTTCCCCGGTGCCAGTAGAGGATGTCACCGAGGCCGTCCTGAGGCCCCGGCAGCCCGGTGAACGCGAACACCACGAGCAGCGGGGAGAAGGCCACGAGCCCGAGGAGTGAGTAGTCGGGTATCAAGAAGGTGAAGGTGCAGGCCGAGGCCCAGCCGAAGCCCAGCACCCAGGTGCGGGCCCGGCCCGTGCCCCGTCCACGTGCCATCAGCACCCCGGCGACGGCGCCGGCCGCGCCCACTGCGGCGATCACGGGCCCCACCACATCGGCCCGGCTCGGTTCGAGGAGGGAGGCCGTGGAGCGGTCGTCGCCCACGCGGGCGAAGGGGAATCCCCCGCCCCCCATGGCCCAGTACACCCCGGCGGCTCCGTAGAGCAGGGACCAGAGCGCGGCGAGGCAGCCCGCCCAGTCCGGCCAGCGGGACCACCACCGGCGCCTGGCCGGTGCGTCCCGGAACTTCCGCTCGGTGGTTGCCGGTGCGGTCATGAGCACGTCCTTTCTCGCAGTACGGCCCCAGCCTTCCGGCTACCACAGGCAGGCACATCTGCCGATCGGCAGAGATTCCTCCGCTACCGTGCCGATCATGACTACCCGCATACTGCTCGCCGACGACCAGCAGGCCGTCCGCATCGGGTTCCGGCTGATCCTGGACTCCCAACCGGACATGGAGGTCGTCGGCGAAGCCGCGGACGGCCGGGCGGCCGTCGAACTCGCGGGGCGGCTGAAGCCCGACGTCGTGCTCGCGGACATCCGCATGCCGACGATGGACGGCCTGGAGGTCACCCGGGTGCTGGCCGGACCGGACGCCGAGGTCCCCACACGGGTCGTGGTCGTGACGACGTTCGACCTCGACGAATACGTCCACACCGCACTCCGGTACGGGGCCTGCGGCTTCCTGCTCAAGAGGTCCGGCCCCGCGCTGCTGGTCGAGGCGGTCCGGGCGGCGATGGCGGGAGACGCGCTGATCAGTCCCTCGGTGACCGTGCGGCTCCTGCGGCAGCTCCGCGATCCGGGACGCGCGTCACGGACGGCGGCGCTGACGGAACGCGAAACGGAGATCGCCCACTTGGTCGCGAAAGGGCTGACCAACGGCGAGATCGGAGCCGAACTCTTCATCTCGCCGGGCACCGTGAAGACCCACATCGCCCACATCCAGCGCAAGCTGGAGGTCCGCAACCGGGTGGGTATCGCCACGTGGGCCTGGGACCGTCGCGCACCCCTGTGAACGGGAGCGGTGTCCTCGGCCGCGGACTAGGGCGTCACGGGCGGGAGTTCGCCCGAGCCGCGGGGGATGAGGCGCGTGGGCAGCTCCACGCGGCGCGGGGCTTCCTCCGCTCCCTCCAGGCGGCGGAACAGCAGCTCCGCGGCCGTGCGGCCGAGCCGGGCCGGGTCCTGGGCGATCACGGTGATGCCGGGGGAGAGCAGGTCGGCCAGTTCGAGGTCGTCGAAGCCCACGAGGGCGACCGGCCGGGGCAGGGCGGCGATGACGCGGACCGCCGTGACGGTCACGCGGTTGTTCCCCGTGAACAGGGCGGTCACCGGCTCCGGGCCGGTGAGCAGGCGCTCCGCCTCCGCCCGGACCCGCTCGGGGCCGGTGGGGCCGAGCGACACCCAGCGCTCGTCCACGGGCAGGCCGGCACCGGCCATCGCGGCACGGTAGCCGCGCAGCCGCTCGGCGGCGGTGTGGATGCGGGGGCGGTCGCCGAGGAAGCCGATGCGGCGGTGGCCGTGGGCGATCAGATGGGCCACGCCCTCGCGGGCGCCGCCGAAGCTGTCGGAGAGCACCGCGTCGGCGGATATCCGCCCGGCCGGGCGGTCGGCGAAGACGGTGGCGATGCCGGCCGCCATCTCGGGTTCGAGGTAGCGGTGGTCGTCGCCCGCGGGGATGACGATCAGGCCGTCGACGCGGCGTGCGCAGAGGGCCAGCGCCAGCTCCCGCTCCCGGTCGGCGTCCTCCGCGCTGGAGCCGTTGATGAGCAGGGCGCCGTGGGCGCGCGCCACCTCCTCCACGGCCCGGTTCAGGGGCGCGTAGAAGGGGTCGGCGAGGTCCTCCAGGACCAGGCCGACCGAGGCGGTGCGGCCCTTGCGCAGGATGCGGGCGCTGTCGTTGCGGCGGAAGCCCAGGGCCGCGATCGCGTCGCGCACGCGCCGTTCGGTGTCCTGGGTGACGCCCGGTTCGCCGTTGACGACCCGTGAGACGGTCTTCAGGCCCACCCCGGCGCGGGCCGCGACGTCCTTCATCGTCGGGCGGCTGCCATAGCGGGGCTGCGGGCCGCCGCGGGCGGTCCCGCCGGGGTCACCGGTGCCGGTCACGGGGGCTCGTCCTTCCTGCGCGGGAGCCTCCGGGTGACGGAGGTGAGGTCGAGCATAGAGCCTGGACAACGTTGTCAGCCCGGGTGGAGACTGAGCTCCCGACCACCCCCCTCGCACACCCCCGGACCAGGAGAGACCCCCACCGTGCACACCGGATCCGGCGACCTCGTCGCAGCCCTCGACATCGGCGGCACCAAGATCGCGGGGGCGCTGGTGGACGACGGCGGCCGGCTGCTCCTCCGCGCCCGGCGGCCGACCCCGGCCGGGGCGGACGGCGCGGGCGTGATGGCGGCGGTGGCGGCCGTCCTCGACGAGCTGCTCGGCAGCGCCCACTGGCCGCGCGTACGGGCCGTCGGCATCGGCAGCGCGGGACCGGTCGACGCCGCGCGGGGCACCGTCAGCCCGGTCAACATCCCCGGCTGGCGGGCGTTTCCGCTCGTCCACGAGGTGCAGCGGTGCTCGGACGGCCGGCCGGTGGTCCTGGTCGGGGACGGGGTGGCGATGACGGCCGCCGAACACTGGCAGGGCGCCGCGCGCGGGCGCACCGACGCGCTGTGCATGGTGGTCTCCACGGGCGTCGGCGGTGGGCTCGTCCTCAACGGCCGCCTGCACCCCGGCCCCACGGGCAACGCGGGCCACATCGGACACATCAGCGTCGACCTCGACGGCGATCCGTGCCCCTGCGGCGCCCAGGGCTGCGTGGAGCGCCTCGCCAGCGGGCCGAACATCGCCCGCCGGGCCCGGGAGGCGGGCTGGCGCCCCGGGCCGGACGGGGACGGCAGCGCGGCGGCCGTCGCCGCGGCCGCGCGCGCGGGCGACCCCGTCGCGCTCGCCTCCTTCGCCCGCGCGGCCCAGGCGCTGGCCGCGGGCATCGCCGCGACGGCGACGCTCGTCGAGATCGAGGTGGCCGTCATCGGCGGCGGAGTCGCGGGCGCCGGAGAGGTGCTCTTCGCCCCCCTGCGCAAGCGCCTTCGCGACTACGCGACGCTGTCCTTCGCCGCGGGCGTGGAGGTGCTGCCCGCCCGGCTGGGCTCCGACGCGGGCCTGGTCGGGGCGGCCGCCGCCGCGGCGCAGGAGCTCGGGCTGTGGGGGCACGCCCGGGGACGCTGACGCCGGAGCCGTGGCCGGAGGGCGCCCCATCCCGCTCGCACACGTTTGCGTGGCAAGGTGGTGCGGGCACTGTGTTCGGGGCACGTCACCGGGGGCTACGGAGAAGGGGGAACCGTGATCGTCTGGCTGAACGGTGCGTTCAGTGGGGGCAAGACCAGCACGGCGAAGGAACTGGCCGAGCTCATCCCGGGCAGCAACCTCTACGACCCCGAGGTGACCGGCGGGGCGCTGCGGCACCTGCTGCCGCCCAAGAGACTGAGCGAGGTCTCCGACTTCCAGGACCTGCCCGTCTGGCGGCGGATGGTCGCGGACACCGCGGCGGCGCTCCTCGCCGAGCTGGGCGGGGTCCTCATCGTGCCGATGACCCTGCTGCGCCAGGAGTACCGGGACGAGATCTTCGGGGCCCTGGCCTCCCGGCGGATCCCGGTGCGGCACGTGGTCCTCACCGCGGACGAAACGATCCTGCGTTCGCGCATCGAGGGCCGGGTGGAGGACCCGGCCGACCCGCAGCGCAACGAGGCCGTCCGCCAGTGGTCCCGCGACCACATCGCCCCCTACCGCGAGGCACTGACCTGGCTGCGCGGCGACGCGCTCGTCGTCGACAACGGCCGTCTGACGCCGCGTGAGACGGCCGAACGGGTCGCCGAGGCCGTGCGCAACGGCACCGCCGGCTTCTGCCCGATCGTCCAGACGCCCGAGCCCACGGCCGAGACCGTCGCCTCGGGGGTGCTGCTCTTCGACGAGCACGACCGGGTGCTGCTGGTGGACCCCACGTACAAGCCCGGCTGGGAGTTCCCCGGCGGCGTCGTCGAGCCGGGCGAACCGCCCGCGCGGGCGGGCGTGCGCGAGGTCGCCGAGGAGATCGGCATCCACCTGACCGCGGTGCCCCGGCTGCTGGTCGTCGACTGGGAGCCGCCCAAGCCGCCCGGCTTCGGCGGCCTGCGCTTCCTCTTCGACGGCGGCCGGCTCACCTCGGGCGACGCCGAACGGCTGCTGCTGCCGGGCGCGGAGCTGCGGGGGTGGCGCTTCGTGACGGAGGACGAGGCCGCCACGATGCTGCCGCCGGTGCGGCTCAGCCGCCTGCGCTGGGCGCTGCGCGCCCGGGAGCAGGGGCGGCCGCTCACCCTTGAGGCGGGGGTTCCCGTGGGATGACCCGGCGGGCCCCCGCCTCCTCGGACGACTTCCGCGCCCGCTCAGCGCCGGCTCGGCCCCGGCTGGTTCAGCGCTTGCTCTGGGCGTAGGTGGCGAGGAAGAGCGCCTCGGCCAGGGAGAGGCGCTCCAGCTCCTCGGGCGAGACGCTCTCGTTCACCGCGTGGATCTGGGCCTCCGGCTCGCTCAGGCCGATCAGCAGGATCTCCGTGGCGGGGTAGAGCGCGGCCAGGGTGTTGCACAGCGGGATCGAGCCGCCCATGCCCGCCGTCTGCATCTCCTCGCCCGGGTACGCGATGCGCATCGCCTCGGCCATCGACGCGTACGCCGGGCTGGAGGTGTCGGCCTGGAACGGCTGGCCCTGACCGACCTGTTCCGTCGTCACACGGGCGTTCCAGGGCGTCGCCGACTCCAGGTGCGCGGTCAGCAGCTTCGTCGCCTCGGCGGCGTCCGTGCCCGGCGGGACGCGCAGGCTGATCAGCGCCCGGGCGCTCGCGTGCACCGAGGGGGTGGCGCCCACGACCGGCGGGCAGTCGATGCCCAGCACGGTGACGGCCGGGCGGGCCCACAGACGGTCGGCCACCGTGCCGGAACCGATCAGCGAGACGCCGTCCAGGACCTTCGCGTCCGAGCGGAAGTCCTCCTCGGGGTACTGCAGTCCCTCCCAGGTGCCGTCCGCCTCCAGACCGTCCACCGTGGTCGAGCCGTCCTCGGCGCGCAGCGAGTCGAGGACGCGGATCAGCGCCGCGAGCGCGTCGGGTGCGGCACCGCCGAACATGCCCGAGTGGAGGTTGCCCTCCAGGGTGTCCACCTGGACCCGGACCAGGGTCATGCCGCGCAGCGTCGCCGTCACGGTGGGCAGGCCGAGCCGGAAGTTGCCGGCGTCGCCGATGATGATCGCGTCGGCCGCGAGCAGCTCCGGGTGCGCCTCGGCGTAGTCCTGGAGGCCGCCGGTGCCCTGCTCCTCCGAGCCCTCGACGATCACCTTGACGTTGACGGGCACCCCGCCGTGCTCCTTGAGCGCCCGCAGGGCGGTGAGGTGCATGACGAAGCCGCCCTTGCAGTCGGCGGCGCCCCGCCCGTACCAGCGGCCGTCGCGCTCGGTCAGCTCGAACGGCGGCGAGACCCAGGCGGCCTCGTCCAGCGGCGGCTGCACGTCGTAGTGCGCGTACAGCAGCACGGTCGGGGCGCCCTCCGGACCGGGGAGGTAGCCGTAGACGGACTGCGTGCCGTCGGGGGTGTCGAGCAGGGCCACGTCAACGAAACCCTCGGCGCGCAGCGCGCCGGCCACCCAGGCGGCGGCCGCCTCGCACTCGGCCTTGGGGAACTGCGCCTCGTCCGCGACCGATTTGAAGGCCACCAGCTCGGCCAGCTCGGTCCGGGCGCGGGACTGCAGCGAGGCGACGGTCGTCGCGAGCGCGGCAGGTTCCGGCAGGCGGATCGGGGACGTCTCCATGGAACGCTCCTTGAGGGCGCGGCGTTATGTCCGTACGTACGGGCGATTGCGTCACTGATCCTGCCATGCCTCGCTTCCGCGTCCGCCGGTGGTCCGTCCGGGACTTCCCACGGGCGAGCCGCAGCACGGCGGGCCTTAGGATGCGGGCGGTAGCGGTAGCCGGTGATCGAGCGGGAGTAGAAGCACAGGTGAGCAGCGACAACGCAGCCCGGGAAGCGGGCCGGGACGTACCGGGGGAGAGCGGGCCGGTGTGGGACGTCGTGGTGGTGGGCGCCGGGCCCGCCGGGGCCTCGGCAGCCCATGCGGCGGCCGTCGCCGGCCGCCGCGTGCTGCTCCTGGAGAAGGCCGAACTGCCCCGCTACAAGACCTGCGGAGGCGGCATCATCGGCCCCTCGCGCGACGCCCTGCCGCCGGGCTTCGAACTGCCGCTGCGCGACCGCGTGCACGCCGTCACCTTCTCCCTCAACGGGAAGCTGACGCGCACCCGCCGGTCCCGGGGGATGCTCTTCGGGCTCATCAACCGGCCGGAGTTCGACGCCGGCCTGGTCGAGGCCGCCAAGGCCGCCGGTGCCGAGGTGCGGACGGGCGTGACCGTCTCCCGGGTCGAGCAGCACGGCCCGGCCGTCCCCGACCGGCGCACGGTGGCCGTCGTCCTGGGCGACGACAGCACGGTCCTCGCACGGGCGGTCGTCGGTGCGGACGGCAGCGCCGGGCGCATAGGGGCACACGTGGGAGTGAAGCTGGAGCAGGTGGACCTCGGTCTGGAGGCCGAGATCCCGGTGCCTCCCACCGTCGCCGAGGACTGGGCCGGCCGGGTGCACCTCGACTGGGGCCCGATCCCCGGGAGTTACGGCTGGGTCTTCCCCAAGGGCGACACGCTGACGGTCGGCGTGATCTCGGCGCGCGGCGAGGGTGCCGCCACCAAGCGCTACCTGGAGGACTTCATCGCCCGCCTGGGCCTGGCGGGCTTCGAGCCGAGCATCTCCTCCGGCCACCTCACCCGCTGCCGGTCCGACGACTCCCCGCTGTCCCGCGGCCGCGTCATCGTGTGCGGCGACGCGGCCGGGCTCCTGGAGCCCTGGACGCGCGAGGGCATCTCCTTCGCCCTGCGCTCGGGGCGCCTGGCGGGGGAGTGGGCCGTCCGCATCGCCGAGGCCCAGGACGCGGTCGACGCCCGCCGCCAGGCCCTCAACTACGCCTTCGCCATCAAGGCGGGGCTGGGCGTGGAGATGGGCGTGGGACGCCGGATGCTGACCCTGTTCGAGCGCCGCCCCGGCCTCATACACGCCGCGGTCACCGGCTTCCGCCCCGCGTGGCGCGCCTTCGCGCGCATCACGCGCGGCTCCACGACGCTGGCCGAAATCGTCCGCACCCACCCGGTGGCCCGCCGCGTCCTGTCCTCCATGGACCGCCGCCCGTAGCACCGGCCCAGGGGCCCTGCCCGCGGGCAGGGCCCGCGCCCGGCCCTGACGTCCGGCTCGCAGGCGGCGCCTCGGTCTTGACGTCCGGCCCGCGGGCGGTGGCTCCCGGCCCTGACGCCTGGCTCGCGGGCGGTGGCCCCGGCCCTGACGTCCGGCCCGCGGGTGGCGCCTCGGTCCTGACGTCCGGCCCGCGGGTGGCGCCTCGGTCCTGACGTCCGGCCCGCGGGCGGTGGCCCCGGCCCTGACGTCCGCT
>NZ_JAIXMK010000258.1:0-1492 GCF_020328095.1 Streptomyces sichuanensis | reverse complement strand
GCCGGTGAAGGCGTTGTTGACCCAGACGTCGACCGGGCCGAACGTCTCCTCGATCCGGTCGGCGGCCTCCGTGACCGCCCGGTGGTCGGCGACGTCCACGCTCAGCGCCAGCGCGTCGCCGCCGCGTTCGCGCACGTCCGCGGCGGCCGCGTCCAGTCCCTTGCGGCCGCGGGCCAGCAGCGCGACGCAGGCGCCGCGGGACGCGAACGCCCGGGCGGTGGCCCGGCCCACGCCGCCGCTCGCCCCGGTCACCACCACGACGGAGGGCTTGTTTCTCTTCATCACCGCCGCCGGGTACCCGCGTCGCCCCGGGATAAACGGGGTACACGTCGCGCATGCGAAGCAAGTTGAGTGCATGGGACCGGTCCGTCTTCCAGCGGGTCGCCGAGCGTCACTGGCCCGGCGGCGACCGCGTGCTGCCCGCTCTGTCGCGCAGCGCCAACCACGGGGTGCTGTGGTTCGCGGTGGCGGCGGGGGCCGCGGTGGCCGGCAGAAGGCCCGCGCGGCGCGCCGCCCTGCGCGGAGTGGCGTCGCTGGCCGTCGCGTCCGCAACGGTCAACACCATCGGCAAACGGTCGGTGCGGCGCGTCCGCCCGCTGCGGGACGCCGTGCCGCTGGTGCGCCAACTGAGCCGGCAGCCGTTCACCACGTCCTTCCCCTCCGGGCACTCGGCGTCGGCGGTCGCCTTCACCACCGGCGTCATGCTGGAGAACCGCTCGTGGGGTCTGGCCCTGGCACCGCTGGCGGCCGCCGTGTGCTTCTCCCGCGTCTACACCGGCGTCCACTATCCGGGGGACGTGGTGGCCGGGGCGCTGCTCGGCGCCGGGGCGGCCTTCGCCGTGCGCGGCGTGGCCCCCACCCGTTCCCAGCTCGCTCCCCCGGCCCGGCCCCGCGCCGACGCCCCGGCGCTGCCCGGCGGCCGGGGCCTGGTGGTGGTCGCCAACAGCGGCTCCGGGCAGCGCGCCGCGGCCGCCCCCCGGCCGGATCCGGTGGAGCTCCTCCGCTCGGCCCTGCCGCACGCGGAGATCGTGTCGTGGGGCGGGGACGCCGACGCACCGCAACGGCCGCTGACCGCGGCCCTGGAGGAGGCGGCGGCCCGCGCGGCCGAGCTGGGCGGCGCACTGGGGGTGCACGGCGGGGACGGCACGGTCAACGCGGCGGCGGGCGCCGCCCTGCGGCACGGCCTGCCGCTGGCCGTCCTGCCCGGCGGCACCCACAACCACTTCGCCTACGACCTGGGCATCGAGTCCGTCGCCGACGCCTGCCGGGCCATGGAGGCCGGGGAGGCGGTGGCGGTGGACGTGACGCGGTTCGGCCGGGGCGACTGCTTCCTCAACACCTTCAGCCTCGGCGCCTACCCCGAGCTGGTGCGGGTCCGCGAGCGCTGGGCGCCACGGATCGGCGCCTGGCCGGCCGGGCTGCTCGCCGCGGTCCGCATCCTGCGCACGGCCCGGCCGGTCCGGCTGCGCGTGAACGGCCGTGAGCGGCGGCT
>NZ_JAIXMK010000257.1:0-1498 GCF_020328095.1 Streptomyces sichuanensis | reverse complement strand
GCAGACAGTTCACACCCACCGCGTTCAGCTCGCCGTGTTCGTCGTCGGTAAGCAGGGTGTCGAGCGTGAGGGCACCGCGGAGGTTCTGGTTGGCGGGGGCCTTGAACACGCCGCGTTCGGCGTCGGTACGGGCCCACACGCCGGCGATGTGGCCGCACGGTGGCACGGTGCGTTGGTTGGTGTCGACGCCCGGCACCGTGATCCACGGGTAGTAGAGGGTGGTGAAGGCGGCGTCGTCGGTGTCGGGCGAGGCGAGCTTCCCGGCGAAGGTCTGGACGTCGCCTGCCGTCAGGTCCGGGGGCGGGTCGAGGATCGCCAGCCGGTTGCGCTGCGCGGTGCAGTGCTTCAGGACCTCGGCCATCCTGCTGATGCCCTGGTCCTGATCGGGCGGGGACGGGTCCTCCGTGACGTCGGCGGTCATGTCCCAGAGGCTGGGCACGGCGACCATGGTGACCTCGGGGACGGTCTCCAGTCCGGCGAGGCCCGTGCGGTCGTCCACGTTCCCCTTGAGGTCCTGGACGCTCACGGCGCTCCCGGGGCCGGTGAAGCCCACGACGTAGCACGTGCGCCCGCCGTTGGCGAAGAATCCGTAGACGGCTTCGGCCAGCAGGAAGCACCTGTCCAGCGTCAGGGCGGTGACCGGGTCGGGCTTCGCGGCGAGCTCCTTGGCGATCTTCTCCATGCTGTAGCGCGCGGCGAACTCCCGCCAGCTTCCGATCTTCTGCGGGACCTTGCGCGCGGCCTCGTCGAACGGTGCGGGTGTGGCGTTCGGGTCGTCCGCCGGGTAGACCTTCGTGTAGCCGAGGAACGCCGGCACGGAGGTGCTCGCCCCGGTGATGGTGCGCACTCCGCTGGGGAGTTCCTTGACGAAGACTCCCGGAGGGTTCGGATCGGGCATATGTGCTCCTTGGGACGGGGGCGGGCCGGCTACTCGACGGTGATGTCCTCGTAGGTGATGGTCACCTGTTCCGTAGCGGGCCCGGACTCCGACGCGCCGAGCGACGGCCCCTCCCAGCGGGATGCCCAGGCGTTGCTGAGGTGGATGCGGCGGACGGTCTGCTTCTTGGCGTCCTTCAGGGCGATGGTGATGTTCTGCCGTGCGGAGTCGAGGTCGGCGTTGACGAGCGTCGCCTTGATCCAGTCGGTGAAGGCGGTGCTCTTGTCCATGCCCCGGGTGATGGTGATCTCGCCGGTCTTCCGTGCGCCGGGTTGTTTGCGGATCAGGAGTTCCCCGGTCGGGGACACCTGGCGGACCTCCACGACGTCCTGCTCCAGCTGGAGCCCCGAGACGCTCTGGACGGTCTCCACCTGGAACTTGCCGAGTTCGACGGCGAAGGTGCTGCTGCTGAAGCTGTCACCGGTCAACATGTGCTGTGCCTCCTCCGGCTCGTTCAGCTGCTCTGGCCGGGCTGGCCGGCGATCTGGGTGATGGTGAAGTGCACGAACTCGGCAGGCCGCACCGGGGCAACACCGATGTCGCAGATGACCTTGCCGTCGT
>NZ_JAIXMK010000256.1:0-1572 GCF_020328095.1 Streptomyces sichuanensis | reverse complement strand
GCGGGTGGGCAGCGGGTGTACGGAGGTGGGCCGGCGGAAGGTACCGGTGGCCGCGGGGTGGTGGACGGACGAGGGGCGGTCGGCGGGGCGCGGCCACGGGGCGGTGACGACGGCGGCGGGGCCGTCGGAGGGGTTGCCGAAGCGGACCACGCTGCCGGGCCCGACGTCGACCTCGTGCACGCGCCGGCCCTCGGCGTAGGTGCCGTTGGTGCTGTCGGTGTCCTCCAGCGTCCAGTGGTCGCGGACCGCGCGCAGCACCGCGTGGTGCCACGAGACCCGGGTGTCCCGCAGCACGATGTCGCTCGTCGGGTCGCGCCCCACGTGGTAGATCCGGCTCGGGCTCATCACGTGCGAGCCGTCGTCGGCTTCGACGACGAGTTCGGGCGCGGACGGAGCCGAGGGCGCGACGGACCGCTGACCCATACCTCTAGGCTACGGCCGGATGCCCGCACCCGCCTTCCGGCGGCAACGGCGGTGGACACAACGGAAGGGGTCCTCGGTGACAGCACAGGGCACCCCCGCTGACCTGCCCTTCTTCGTCTACGGGACGCTGCGTCCCGGGCGGTGCAACCATGACCGTCTGCTGCGCGGCCGGACCGTGGCCGAGGTGCCGGCCCGGTGGCCCGGTGCGGTGCTGTACGAGGGGCCGGGGTATCCGTACGCGGTCGTGGAGGCGGGCGGAGTGGTGCGCGGCGAGCTGATCACCGTGGCGCCCGGGGCGTACGGTCCGGTGCTGGCCGCGCTCGACGCGCTGGAGGAGTACCGGCCGGGCGATCCCCGCAACCTCTACGAGCGCGTCCCGTGCGAGGTACGCGTCGAAGGGGGCGGCACGGTGCGCGCGTGGGTGTACGTGGCGGCGGAGCGGCTGGCGCGGCGGCTGCGGGTGACGGGCACCGTGGTGCCGGGCGGCGACTGGACGCGCTGAGGCGCGCCGCGGACGGGCCGGAACGGGCCGCGTCTCACATAGTGATCACTTGCCCAACGGGGGCAACCCCAGCGGCGGTTGCGCACTCCTGACTGTCAGTTGGACAGGGCGTCGCCCTCCCGTCACCGAGCGTTGGGCATTTGTAAACACTGCATCAACTGTTCGGATATTTCCGCACTTGCGCTTTTCATGCGCATGTCAGTGCATGCATGGTCATTCACGGGACCGCAGGTTCCCGTGGTGCGGCAGGGGCCGGACCACGTGCACGCAGGTGGCCGGGCATGCCCGGACCGCCCCCATGACCAAAGGGCGCTCACAGTGCGTACAACCCCCACAACCTCCATAGCGTCCGCGTCCCGCAGACGCGTCCTCACCGTCGCCGTCGCGGTGGCCGCCGCGGCGACGATGGCCGGCACGGCCTCCGCCGCGGTGACCGCGCCGGCCGCCGGCAAGGCGAAGGCCCCGGTGGCTTCGGCCGCCTCCACGGTGTCCACGGGGGACATCGTGAAGGCGGCCCGGAGCGCCGCCCTCGCCAACGCCGGGACCACCGGCGTCGGCGCGGCGGACGTCCTGCGGGTCAAGGACACCCTGATCGACCCGGAAGGCAAGCGCCACGTCCGCTTCGAGCGGACCCACCAGGGCGTCAC
>NZ_JAIXMK010000255.1:0-1573 GCF_020328095.1 Streptomyces sichuanensis | reverse complement strand
GATGCGGGACTGGCCGAAGCGGTGCTGGAGTGGGCCGCCCTGGCCCGTACGAACGCACGCGAGCGGCAGGCCGTCGCCGAGGCCGCCGTGGTCGCCGCCGAGCGGGCCCACCGCGCCGCCCAGGACCACGCCGACGAGGTGCGGGAACTGGCCGGGCTGCAGCGCCGGCACGCCGAGGCGGACCGGCGCGCCCGGGCACTGCGCGAGCGGCGCGCCGAGCACGACGACGTCCTGCGGCGCCTGGAGCGGGCCCGGGCCGCCGAAGCCGTCGCCCCCGCACTGGACCTGCGCGAGAAGGCCGAGGCCGAACGGCTGGCCGCCGCCGACGCGGAGCGGCGGACCCGTGCGGCGCTTCCCGGTGCGCACCGCGACGGCAGCGCCGGCCACCTGGCCGCCGCCGAGCGCACCCTGCGCGAGGAACTCGGCGCGCTCTCCGCCGCGCGCCGGGCGGAGACACGCGCCGCCGGCATCGCCCGCGAGCTCGCGGAGACCGCCCGCGCGGCCGGCGCCGACGAGGAGGTGCTGGCCGAGGCCGGCGCATGGCTCGACTCCTGGGAGGCCACCCGCCGCGACCACGAACAGCGCATCGACGCCGCCCAGGAGGCGGTGGGGCTCGCCGAGCGCCTCATCGGGCAGCTCGAACCGGCGCGGCGCCGGCTCGCGGCCGCCCGCCGCCGCGACGCGCTCACTCGCGAGGTCGCCGGCGCCGAGGCCCGGCTGCTGGCCGCCCGCGAGGGGGCGTCCGACGCCCGTGAGCACTGGCTCGGGCTCAAGGAACGCCGGCTGCGCGGCATGGCCGCGGAGCTCGCGGCGGAGCTGACGGCCGGGGAGCCGTGCGCGGTCTGCGGTTCGGCCGAGCATCCCGCCCCCGCCCGCCCCGGCGCCGGCCACGTGGACCCGGCGGCCGAGGACACCGCCCTGCAGGCGTACCAGCGGGCCGACGGCGTCCGCGAGGAGGCGGCCGGCCGCCTGCGGTCCCTCGGGCAGGACCTCGACGTCGCGACGGCCGAGGCGGGAGCCGCGGCCGCGGACGAACTGGCCCGCGCCGTCGACGAGCTGGAGCACTCCCTGGCCGCGGCCCGGGACGCGGCGGCCGGTCTGCACGGGGCCCGGCAGGCGCTCGCCGCCGCCGAGGGCGAGTGCGAGCGCCGCCGGGCCGCACAGGAAGAGGCCCGGCTGCGCATCGCGGCCCGCTCCTCCCGCCGGGAACAGCTCGACCGCGAACTGCGCGCGCTGCAGGAGGAACTGGAGCAGGCCCGCGGCGGAGAGGAGAGCGTCGCCCGCAGGGCCGCCCTGCTGGAGGAACAGCTCGTGCTCCTCGCCGACGCGGCCGAGGCCGCACGGGAGGCCGGGCGGGCGGCGGACCGGCTCAAGGAAGCCGACGCACAGCTCGACGACGCGGCCTACCGCGCCGGGTTCGACACCCCCGAGCTGGCCGCCGGGTCCCTGCTGGGCGCCGCCGCGCAACGGGAGCTGCAGGAGCGGCTCGACCGGTGGCGCAGCGAGACGGCGGCGGTCGCCGCCGAGCTCGCCGACCCGGCGGTGGCGGCCGCCGCCGCGCGGCCGCCCGCCG
>NZ_JAIXMK010000254.1:0-1606 GCF_020328095.1 Streptomyces sichuanensis | reverse complement strand
CGCCCGGAAGGGCGCGCAGGTGCGCGGCGGCGTGCCGGCCCAGGAAGCCGGTGGCGCCCAGGACGAGGATGCGCATCGGGTCCGGTCACGCTCCCTTGATCAGCAGGTCGCGGCGGACGGAGAACTCGGCATTGGCCCGGTCGTAGTCGTCGGGACGGCCGATGTCGAGCCAGTAGCCCTCGAATTCGTGGGCGTGGGGCGGGGTGTCGTCGGCGAGCAGGTCGAGGACGAGCTCGTCGAAGCCCAGCGGCAGCCCGGGGGTGTAGCGGGCGAGGGCGGAGCGGGTGACGCCGTAGACGCCCATGGAGACGCGGTAGTCCATGCTGGGCTTCTCGGCGAAGCCGACGACGCGCCCGGAGTCGGTGGTGAGCACGCCGAAGTCGATGTTGACCTTCCGGGCGTAGGTGGCGATGGTCAGCGGGGCCCCGGAGGCGATGTGGTCGGTGAGGACCGCACCGAAGTCGAGGTCGGTGAGGACGTCGCCGTTCATCACGAGGAAGTGCTCCGGCAGCCGGTCGGTCATGGTGAGCAGCGGCCCCATGGTGCCCAGCGGGCTCTCCTCGGTGGTGTAGTCGACGGCGAGGCCCCACTGGGAGCCGTCGCCGACGTAGGCGCGGATGATGTGGCCGAGGTGGCCGATGGCCAGGGTGCAGCTGGTGAAGCCGGCGCCGGCCAGCTGGCGCATGACGATTTCGAGGATGGCGTGCTGGTCGCCGATGGGCACCAGGGGCTTGGGCAGTGCGGTGGTGTACGGGCGCAGCCGGACGCCCTTGCCTCCGGCCAGGATGACTGCGTGCATGGGGTGCCGTTCCTCTCTGCGATGGGTGTCTCTCGTCGGTCCGTCGTCGGTCCGTGCGCGGGGGAAGGGCGTCAGACGTTGTAGATGCCGGTCTTGTACCGGCCGAGGTTGACGGGGTCGCGGAAGAAGGCGATGGCTTCGCGCAGCCCCTCCTCCAGGGTGTGGGCGGGGCTCCAGCCGGTGGCGGCCCGCAGCCGGGAGGAGTCGCAGACCAGCCGCATCACCTCGGAGGCGGCGGGCCGCACCCGTGCCGGGTCCTCCTGGACGTCGAGGTCGGCGTCCATCAGTTTGCCGATGAGGGTCACCAGGTCGCCGACGGAGATCTCCTCGCCGGTGCCGGAGTTGAACGTGCGTCCGAGGACGGCGCCGGCGGGTGCGGTGCCGACGGCGCGGAAGGCGGCCACGGTGTCCTTGACGTAGCTGAAGTCACGGGTGGGGCGCAGGTCGCCGAGGGTGATGGTGCGCTGTCCGGCGGCGACCTGTCCGATGACGGTGGGGATGACGGCCCGCATGGACTGGCGGGGGCCGAAGGTGTTGAAGGGGCGCAGGGTGACGACGGGCAGCCCGAAGCTGGCGTGGTAGCTGTCGGCGAGCCGGTCGCCGCCCGCCTTGGACGCGGCGTACGGGGACTGGGTGTTGATGGGGTGGTCCTCGGTGATCGGCACGGTCTGGGCGGTGCCGTAGGTCTCGCTGGTGGAGGTGTGGACCAGGCGTGGGACGTCCTGGTGGCGCACGGCCTCCAGGACGTTGAGGGTGCCGGTGACGTTGGTGTCGACGTAGCTGTGCGGGGCCCGGTAGGAGTACGGG